>JANOFD010000356.1:0-3221 GCA_031413455.1 Rhodobiaceae bacterium | reverse complement strand
TCTGGGAGAAGGTGGATCGCCGCACCTTCGCGGCGAGACGGATGAGGGGACTCCTTAGTTCGGTTTTTCTGGTTCTGCGGGTTTCTGTTCGGCGGCGTAGGCGGCGTTGGCCATTTGAACGATGTAGGCCTGGATCGCCTTGGCGTCGTCTTCGTTGAGGTGATCGGCGAAGGAGGCCATGCCGTTTTCTTTGAGCTCGCCGTCAATGACGATCTCCTTGTAGCGGGCGAAGACTTCGGGCGTCGAGTAACGCAAATCGGGAACGACCCCGCTGCTCATCGCAAAAATTCCGTGACACACGAGGCAGTAACGGTTGTAGGCGGCGGCGCCCTTGGCAATGACGGCCGCACTGGCCGTCAACTCCGGTGGCTTGACCATCGGCGGGCGCGTGATTTCGGGGACATCAATTGTCTTCAGGCCTCCGAGTTTGAAGGCGAAGATTTTCCCGGCGTTGCCGTATTTCATAATCGCATTTGCCGCTTCCGGTACGAGCGTCAGCCCAACGCCGCCCCAGCCTGCCGAAACGACGACATATTGTTCGCCATCAACCGCATAGGTGACGGGTGGCGCAATGATGCCGGTCTTGGCGTCGATTTTCCAGACCTCTTCGCCGGAGTTGGCTTTCCAGGCGCGCAGCACGCCGTCGCCTGCGCCCTGGAAGACGAGATTGCCTGCGGTGGTCAGCATGCCTCCGTTCCAGAACGTTGCGTGTTTGGCGCGCCAGGCCTCTTTCTGGTTGATGGGATCCCAAGCGACAATGAACCCTTCCGTGGGAGGCAATGGTTGGCCTGCGGCCAAGGCCGCGGCCGTCATGGTTACGACCATGTTGAGATCAAGGCCGGTGTTCCATGCCCCCAGTTTTATTTCTTTCTTTTTGTCGAGCGGGAAGAGATAGGGCGTGAGCTGAACGGGAATATAGACGAGCCCGGTTTGGGGATTGTAGGCCATCGGCTGCCAGTTGTGGGCGCCGTGCGGCGATGGCTGCACCATTTTCGGTTGATCGCGATAAGAGCTTGCCGGGTCCTCGATCGGGCGGCCATTGGCGTCAAGGCCCTTGGCCCAGGTTACGGGGACATAATTTTTGCCGGAGATGAACTTGCCGGTTTCACGGTCGAGGACATAGAAGAAGCCGTTCTTGGGCGCGTGCATCAGGACTTTGCGCGCCTGGCCCTCTATCTGGAGATCGGCCAGAATGATGTGCTGGGTTGCGGTGAAATCCCAGGTGTCGCCGGGGGTTTCCTGGAAATGCCAGGCCATTTTGCCGGTATCAGGTTTGATGGCAACGATGGATGAGAGGTAGAGATTGTCGCCGCCGCCGGGCGAGCGCAGATAACGGCTCCACGGGCTGCCATTGCCGGTGCCGATATAGAGCAGGTCGAGATCGGGGTCGTAGGCCATCGAGTCCCAGACCGTGCCGCCGCCGCCGATCTCCCAGTATTTCCATCCTTCGGCGCCGGACTTCCAGGTTGGGATTGCGGCCTTGAGATGCTGGTTCTCGTCGTCGAGGGGGACGCGTGGATCGCCGGGGACGGTATAGAAACGCCACAATTGCTTGCCGCTGCCGGCATCGTAGGCGGTGATATAACCGCGCACACCCAGCTCGGCGCCACCATTGCCGATAATGACTTTGCCCTTGACGATGCGCGGCGCGCCGGTGACCGAATAGGGTTTGGTGCGATCAATGGTGTTGATGTCCCAGACCGGTTTGCCGGTCTTGGCATCGAGGGCGACCAAGCGGCCGTCGAGGGTTCCGACATAGACGCGGCCCATCCAGACTGCAACGCCACGATTGACGACGTCGCAGCAGGGCTTGCGGCCCCATTCGCGCGGGACTTCCGGGTCATAGACCCAAAGCTGTTCGCCGGTCTTGGCGTCGAGAGCGAAGACAACGCTCCACGACCCGGTCGCGAACATCACACCATCGACGACGATGGGGGAGGATTCCAGCCCGCGTGTCGTTTCGGTGTTGAAAGTCCAGGCGAGGCCCAAATCCTTGACGTTGGCGTCAGTGATTTTGTTGAGCGGCGAGTAACGCTGCTCGCCGTAGGTGCGACCGTGGGCGAGCCAGTTTTCAGGCTCTGAGTCAGCACCGATCACCCGCGCGCCGTCGATGTCGGAGGCCTTGGCGAGGCGCTTATGAGTGGACTGCGTTTTTGTGATGTCGACGGGCTCGGTGCCGCTGGCCAGGTTGGTGACCGTCGTTGGCGGTCCGCCAAACGTCGAACCAAGTACCGGGATCGCAATGACGGCGCCAACAAAGGCCGCAACCATCCAAAGTGCTGAATTATCCGATGCCATATCTGGGGCTCCGATTATAGTGGTGAATATCTGTTAAACGCACCGTAACCATATGGACGCCGGGCTGCAACTGAGGTTGCCCCGCCAAAAAATGTTGATGTGGAAATCTTTGTGTGTATAAATTCACTTCCGAATACACATTGGAGTTGGCGATGCGCACCAATATTGAAATTGATGACCGGCTCATTCGGTCGGCGATGAAGGCCGGACCCTATAAGACCAAGCGTGAAACTGTCGAGGCCGCGTTGAAGCTGCTTGTTGAGCGGAAAGAGCAACGCAAAATTCGCGAACTCGTTGGCAAGGTTTCATGGCGAGGGGACCTTGAGGCGTGGCGGCAGGACTGAACGGTGCTTGCCCTCGTTGATACGACAGTTTGGGTGGATTTCATCCGCGGTCGACGGACGGACGAGGTTGCCAAACTTGAGGAGTTGATTGACAGTGGAGCCGTTTTGGTTGGCGATTTGGTGCTCTGTGAATTTCTGAGGGGCTTTAGTTCGGATGCGGAAGCGCAACGTGTGGAGCAAGCACTAAATAAATTTCCGATTGTCCCGCTCTGTGACGCACGGCTTGCAGTCGATGCCGCAGCGAACTACAGAATTTTAAGAGCCAGAGGCATCACGTTAAGCAAGACGGTGGATCTTATCATTGGATCCTATTGCATACATAACTCGCTACCGCTGCTGCACAACGACCGTGACTTCGATGCAATGGAAAAGCACCTTGGGTTGATGGTGCTTTAGACTTCGCCTTTCGGCAACCGCACCAGGAACTTGTTGCTGCCCTCAACACTTACGTCCCCGCCGTGGTGGCGGGCAATTTGACGGACCAACGCGAGGCCAAGGCCGGTGCTGTTGCTCGTGGCACTGGCTTTGCGGAAAAATGGTTCGAAGATTTGTTCGCGGTCGCCATCGGAAATGCCGGGC
>JANOFD010000355.1:0-5281 GCA_031413455.1 Rhodobiaceae bacterium | reverse complement strand
CGCACCAGAACGCGTTTGCCCCTGGCGTCGAGTTGATCAAGCGTGCGAAATTCTGGCATCAAATCAACTTGCCCATAGCCACCGCCGTATCACTCATCCGGTTGGCAAAGCCCCACTCATTGTCATACCAGCTCATCACCCTGACCAACGTGCCATCCAATACCTTCGTTTGATCAAGTGCGAACGACGATGACGCGGGATTGTGATTAAAATCCATCGACACCAACGGTGCGTCAACGATGTCGAGCACGCCTTTGAGCTCGCCTGCCGCCGCCGTCTTCATTGCATTGTTGACTTCCTCGACTGACGTCGCCCGCTTGGCCACGATCTTCAAATCGACCACCGATACGTTTGGTGTTGGCACGCGAATGGCAACCCCGTCGAGCTTGCCTTTCAGTTCCGGCAGCACCAGGCCAACCGCTTTGGCCGCCCCGGTAGAGGTCGGGATCATCGACAATGCCGCCGCCCGGGCACGGTAAAGGTCCTTGTGAATCTGGTCGAGCGACGGTTGGTCGTTCGTATAGGAGTGCACGGTGGTCATGAAGCCTTTTTCAATGCCGACCGTGTTGTTCAAAACCATCGCCATCGGCGCCAGGCAGTTCGTGGTGCACGAGGCGTTGGAAACGATGATGTGATCCTTCGTCAGCTTCGCATGATTGACACCGTACACGACCGTCATTTCGACGCCGTCCGCCGGCGCCGAGATCAGAACGCGCTTGGCGCCGGCCGTCAGATGCGCCGACGCCTTGTCCTTGGAAGTGAAGATCCCCGTGCATTCCATCGCGATATCGACGCCCAGTTCGCGATGCGGTAGCTGGCCCGGGTCTTTGATCGCGGTGACCTTGATCTTGTGATGGCCGATGATCATGCGGTCGCCGTCGACCTTGACCTCCATCGGAAACCGTCCGTGCACGGAGTCGTAACGCAACAGATGCGCGTTCGTCTCGACCGGTCCCAAATCGTTGACCGCCACGATGTCGATATCCTTGCGTCCCGATTCAATGATCGCGCGCAGGACCAGGCGCCCGATGCGCCCGAACCCGTTGATCGCAACTTTGATTGTCATGAAAACTCCTCAAGGTCTTTACAGGCGCTGCCGTGCCGCGCGGACGATATTGTCCGCCGTAATCCCAAACTGCTTATAGAGCGCCTCATAAGGTCCGCTGGCCCCGAAGCTGTTCATGCCGATGAACACACCGTCCCGTCCGATCCAGCGATCCCAGGCCTGGCGCGCTCCGGCCTCAACCGCAATGCGCACCGACTTCGGGTCGATCGTTCGATCCTGATACGACGCACTCTCGGCGGCGAACAAATCCATACAGGGCATCGACACCACGCTGGCGCCAATTCCCTGCGCTTCCAACTGCTTCTGTGCTTCTAGCGCAATCGAGACTTCCGACCCCGACGCGATGATCGTCACGTGATGCTTGGCCGTCGCGGGCGAAAGTACATAAGCACCCTTCGCGCAACGGTTCTCTTCCGAATGCTTCAGCCGCACTTGCGGCAAGTTCTGGCGCGACAACGCAATCACGCTGGGCGTCTTCGTCGCCTTAAGCGCAAGCTCCCAGCACTCCGCTGTCTCGATCACGTCGGCGGGGCGAAACACATTCAAGTTCGGAATCGCGCGCAACGACGCCAGATGCTCGACCGGTTGGTGCGTCGGGCCATCTTCGCCGAGGCCAATGGAATCGTGTGTCATCACATGGATCACGCGCTGCTGCATTAGTGCCGCCAGCCTGATCGACGGTCTACAATAATCCGCGAACACCAGAAAAGTTCCCGAATAAGGTATAATGCCGCCGTGCAGCGCCATGCCGTTCATCGCCGCCGCCATGCCGTGCTCGCGCACCCCGTAATGCAGGAACCGTCCCCGGAAATCTTCGGCCTCAATGGCCTCCATGCCTTTCGTGCGGGTATTGTTAGAACCCGTCAGGTCCGCAGATCCGCCAATCGTCTCGGCCACATGCGTGTTGATCACCTCAAGCACCATCTCCGAGGCCTTGCGCGAAGCAACCGTCGCCGGTTTGTCGATCAGTGCTTTGCGATACGCATTCAGCGCTGGCCACAGCGCAACATTGATCGCACCTTCCTGCGCCCGTTCGAATGCAGCCTTCACATCGCCATCGGCGGCCGTGAACCGCGTCAGCCAAGCCGTGTGCTCCTCATGATTGCGCTCACCCGCTGCCAGCCATGCGCCGCGAATATTTTCCGGCACCTCAAACACACCATGCGGCCATCCCAGCGCTTTCTTCGCTGCCGCGGCTTCTTCAGCGCCCAGCGGCGAGCCGTGGGAACTTGCCGTGCCCTGCTTCTTCGGCGCGCCGTAACCGATGATGGTGCGGCATGCGATCATCGAAGGCCGCACCGATGCCTGCGCCGATTCAATCGCTGCAGCAATCGCTTCCGGATCATGCCCGTCAACACGCGACGCTGACCAGCCCGCCGCCTCAAATCGCGCCAGCTGATCGCCCGACTCTGATAGTGCCAGCGGACCGTCAATCGAAATGCCATTGTCGTCGAACAGCACTATCAGCTTGGACAACTTCAAATGTCCGGCAAGACTGATCGCTTCGTGGCTGATCCCTTCCATCAGATCGCCATCCGACGCGATCACATAGGTACGGTGATCCACCAGATCATCACCAAACCGCGCCGCCACAATGCGCTCAGCCAGTGCCATGCCAACCGCGTTCCCAAGTCCCTGACCCAGCGGTCCCGTCGTCGTCTCGACACCCGCGCCATGGCCAAACTCCGGATGCCCCGCACAAGGCGAACCCAGCTGCCGGAACCGCTTGATGTCCTCCAGCGTGATGTCCTTGTACCCCGTCAGATGCAGCAGCGAGTAAAGCAACATCGACCCATGCCCCGCCGACAGTACAAAGCGGTCGCGATCATGCCAGCGCGGATAGCGCGGATCGAATTTCAGGAATTTTGTGAACAAGACAGTGGCCACATCGGCCATGCCCATCGGCATACCCGGATGCCCACAATTCGCCGCCTCCACCGCATCGATCGCAAGCGCGCGGATAGCGTTGGCCATGTCGCGGTGGGAAACGGCAGAATCAATTGAACTGGCCATGGGCGTCCGGTCTATTGGGCCGACGCCGCAGAAATCACCTCGCCCAAACAGGGGGGCAAGAACGAGCGTCAAGCCGGGGAAAATGCGCGTCGGACTATTGCCCGACCCCCCAACCCCCCGTCAACCCACAAACCTCAGCGAATTCCGCGGCAAATGGGGAGGGAAGGGTGCAATGATTTGAAATGGTGGGTGAGCCTGCAAACTTCTCCGGACAAATCATGCGCTACCGACACTTGCCGGAGCGGTTTCCCACCAGTTTGATACCCTGGATGGATTGCGGAAAATTGACAAGACCCTCCGTATCGCCTGTCTTGATATAATACTTCAGCAGATCATTTTTAGGAATAGCCACCAATGCCGTATTGTATTCATAGAATATCTCCATTCGGTTCAACAGCACATGACCCGTAAAACGAAGCTTATTTTCTAAAAAATTATCAAACAGGTTCTCATGCACTTTGGAATGTTTGAGGCCCTTGGTTTTCAGATCGGCTACCAATTTATGTACACCTGAATGGGCTGATGGAAAACGAAAAGACCCGGTATCAGACACTACACCGGCGTAGATACATTCAGCGATGGTTTCGTTGATCCTCTCCTGGTGACCGGAAGCCACAATGAAATCATATATCATCTCAGACGTGGAGCTTTTAGCGACATCGCTTACACCATAGTCAAATGACGGTTCGTCCGGTTCCTGGTGATGATCGATCAATATTTTCGTGCAGGAAATATCTTTTAGCTTAGCCGCCAGGTTTTTTGTCCTGTGAAAAATATTGAAGTCAAGACAGAAAAGCCATTCAGTCATATCTAAAGCAGCTTCTGCCTTTGCTTTGTAGGCTTCATAATCTATCACTTCATTGCAGCCCGGCATCCAGTTTAGCCATTTGGCCCAGTTGGTCGGCGAAATGACAGTAACAGTGTGGCCCAATTGTTTCAAAAAATGCGCCAATCCGAGAGAAGAACCCATAGCATCCGCATCCGGCTTCTGGTGCATGGTAATAACGATTTTGCGGGGTTGGGCTAGTTGCGGGAATATATCCTGTATAGGTTTCATAAAACGGTTGCGAAGGTAGGGAAATCAGGTCAGAGTCATTAATTGAGGAGTCAGGCAATAACCGGCGGAAAGTTAAAACTGGTGGCTATAAACAAATGACTCCGGACTTTCCCCTATTTTTGCGCCCCATAAACAATCATACAATGAGTAACAGAACATTTACCATGATCAAGCCTGATGCTATGAAAAATGGTCATGCCGGAGCTATTTTGGACAGGATCATCAAGGAAGGCTACAGGGTTGTGGCGTTGAAAGTAACCAAGCTCAGCGCTGAAAAAGCCGGCGAGTTCTATGCCGTGCATAAAGAAAGACCTTTTTATGGCGAGTTGGTATCGTTTATGAGCAGCGGGCCTATTACCGCCTCCATTCTTGAGAAAGCCAATGCAGTTGCTGATTTCCGGACGTTGATCGGCGCTACCAATCCCGCACAGGCGGCAGAAGGTACTATCCGGAAATTGTTTGCCACTTCACTGGGTGAAAATGCGGTGCATGGAAGCGATAGCGATGAGAACGCGAAGATCGAAGGCGATTTCTTCTTCTCTATTCTGGAAAGAGTTTAATGATCGATTTCAACATAAAGATCCCCGGCTGATACCATCGCCGGGGATTTTGTTTTCATAGTAATATTTTATCAATAGCATAAGTTGTCGATAAGATATTGCGCCTCGCCGTAGGTTAACCAATAGTCCGTTACTTCACCCCTGATGATGGTACCATCAGACCGGTTGTACAGATCCTTATAACCACGTGAGCTTAAATTTCCATAGATAATACTTCCTTCATAAGGAGTGAAACCACTTGTTGAGCGAACAATAGTATATCCGTTATAGGTCTCCACGACATAATAAGGACAAAAAGAATCACTGTACACCACTTCGCCTCTTTCCCTGCTTAACCAATAGTCCTCATCATAGCCATAGTCTGAACCTCTTTTAGAGCAACCCGCCAGGATAACCACGGATAAAATTAAAATGGTCGATATTGTAAAAATCTTTTTCATACTATTTGAATTGATCGGTTTTTGATTTATACTGTTTCCAATTTCTTATACATAAGACTATGCTTTGTTTCGTAAGGTTGAAAGCCTGCTTGTTAAAATGAATTAAAATTCCTACCCGGCAGGGTGTTAAATGTTAAAAAAAATA
>JANOFD010000354.1:0-4814 GCA_031413455.1 Rhodobiaceae bacterium | reverse complement strand
CACAGTGTTGGCTTGAATATCTGCATCGGCCTGCGCGTGAATGGCCCGACGCCGCACTGAACGATTATTTGGGGGAGATGTCAGATGAAGAACTTCGGAAGTTGCATGAAGAGCTAGGCACCTCGCGTCTCGAAGCAAGTGATGCCATCGCTTCGATCAGGAAAAGCATGTCTTGTCGGAAAATGCGACGGTGAAGGCATTGAGCGACGCTCTGCCCGGAGTGTCCGCGTGGGTTATGCTAGGCCCGGGCTCTCATCCGTCGGACAGTATTCATCATCGTCCAGAAATTTGCAAAATCAGAAGCCAACCCACAACCACGGGCATGGCAAAGGCTAATACTTTGCCGAACATGCCAATTCGATAAAATCGCACAACGTTTGTAATAAGAAACACAGTGCCAACGATTGCGAAAACCGCGGAGCGCTGAGATGGAGATAGCAGAAACGTTTGTGGGCTTGACCCATAGAGATTCTCACCAACGAGAAGCTTCACTGCCATATCCAAGAAAATGCCAACACCAACTACGGCAAAGCAAAATCCAATCAATGCGCCAAACCAACCGTATCGGACGAGAAATCGAGGCAACACTAAAGCAAAGGCGATGTAAATTCCCAACATCAGGATGGCTATCAATCCTCGCCCGGCTTCGGTGTGTACTATTGATTCACCCGTATTAAATTCTGGTTCTGAGCGAAAAACAAATTCCGGCATCAACACACCGCCGAACAACAGCGCACACAGTCCAAGCAGAGCTAAGGCATCGAGCGGGGCCTCGATTCTGTCTCCGTAACCTAATATCCGGTCGAGCATCGAACCTTCGTTGTCGTTAGACATTTTGGCCTACCATCGCTTGCGAGCTCTATGGGAGTACGGCACTAAACCAAGGCCGAGGCAAGAAGCTCGCGCAAAAGTAGAATTATACACGAGATCATTTTTCTGACTTGCCCTCCGCTGCTACCTATTTGCTACCTGAAGCTACTGAAAATAGGTCGCCATGCTGCGGCATCAATTTGCAAAGTCTACAGAGCTTATTCGCAGACGCAATTCAACGTCCGAACGCTTGATACTTGCGTCCTGAAGGGCAGGAAATGTCCAACAGGCACCTTTTGCTTCGCCTGGTTTTCTTATGAAGTCATCGTTTAGGTAGTTGAACTCCGCCAAGTCCGTGCTTCGCCCTGGATAGTAAGCCTCAAAGGTAAAATGCACCGCGAGGACGGTGCGCGCACTGCCGTTTTTGAATGCAATCAAAACAGGATAGGCCGGGTCAGTGCAGACCTTGCTTCGCACTTCAAACTCGTGGACCGTCACAAGTCGCGTCGGAATTGTTACTGAATAGTATTCACTGACTTGGCCAATCGCAATCAACACGAGCGCCACCCCGACTAGTGCTGCAACTACCAGCATTGCCGAATTGAAAAACCTCCCAAGCGCTCGCACGACAGTCCGAACAGGTTGTTCGCTCATTTCAACTCTCGTACGCCACCAAGTGAAAACATCTCAGGTCGATAAGAACTCAGCACGCCTAGTTCGTCACACAGCAAGTTAGCGCAGTCGGTGATGCATTTGCCAACCCGCACACATCGTCCGTGGCTGGCCGTCGCTGAAGTTAGGACGAAAGTTAGGACGTAAATGGCAGAATGTACAATAGATCAATATAATCAATGAGTTGTGGCGGATGGGGTGAGATTTGAACTCACGGTACGGTTTCCCGTACGCCGCATTTCGAGTGCGGTGCCTTCAGCCGCTCAGCCACCCATCCGGAAGGGGCGGATGAATAGCCGAGCAACGCCCGGCCTGCAAGTCGGCTCTAAGTGAACGTCAGCAGGGCCGATCCCACCGAAAAGCTCGCACCAAAGCCAATCAGCAAAGCATTCTCGCCCGGGTTCGCCCGCCCGTCGCGCACCAACTGATCCAGCAGCAAAGGAATACTGGCGCTCGACGTATTGCCGGTGTCAGCAAACGAGGCGCACAGCCGCGAGGGATCAATCCCCGCCGATTTGCAGGCTGGAATTAAAATCCGCGTCAGATTGGCCTGATGCGGAATGAGCCAGTCGATTGAATAGCCCTCGGCCTGATGCAGTCTGATCTCCTCGACCAAAATCCGCGTTGCCCCAACAGCCACCGGTGGTCCCGCCATAAACCAGCGCACATCTTGCGGCACTTCGGCCGTCTGGTTGCTCGCCTGCATGCCGCTGCCTCTGATAAGCCCGATCGTGGCCGGATCAACCATCGAACTCGCGCGAGAGGCGCGCAGCGTCGCCAACCCCGGCACACCGCTGGTCAGCAATACACCGGCCGCAGCGTCACCGAACAGGGTGCTGATCCCGAACGCCTTCGGATCATAGGCAATGCAACGCGAAGAAAACTCGATCGCCAGGCACGCAACCTTCCGGTAGCCCATCGCCTGAATCAAACTGCGCCCGACAGTCATCGCATACATGAAGCTGGTGCAGGCATTGCTGCTGATATCGAGAACGAACGGATGCGCCAGCCCGCCGTGCTTCTCGCGCAACCCTGCAACGATTTGCTGCGAAATGCCGGGAAATCCCTGCACCGATGATGATGAAACAATGATCGCGTCTAGCGCTGCCCATTCGCGCTCGCCCATCAGCTTCTCAAGCAGGTTCATCCCGATCTCAACCGGCGTATCATCGGGCGCAAAGAACCGCCTCGCCCGCAGGCCCGTTTTCTGCTCGATCAACTCAGCGCGTGTGCGCACCGTGTCTTCAGCCTCGGCATCGTGGATATTGCGCGCATGGGCGCCATCAATCAGCCGCCGCCCAATGTCGCGATTGCTGACAATGGTCTCGGGCAGAATACTCGCAGTCGCGATTACACAAACGTCTTGCATGGGCCTCCCCGCGGGTCGTTGCCCGAGATTGACCTCAAGCAGGCGCGATTGACCCCACTATGGAAACCGGGAGAGGGCTTGTCCAGAAATGCCTGATGGCGACGTAGTGAACGCCGCTCATCCTGCGACAATTGGCATTAGGCAGCAGCCTGGAGGTCCGCGCCCAGGCTGTCACGAACGGCTTGCGGCACCGATTGATACGTCAGGGGGCGAGCAATGTTGAGGCGCACCCGTGCAGCATCGAGCGGTTCTGCCAAGAGCCGCAAATAGTCTTCGCCCGGCAGCCATGCGGCGGCCCGCCCGTGGCGATAGGCTTCCCAAACGGCGCCCAGGATGGGCTGTCCCGGGATCTCAGACCGAATCTTGAATGCGCCCGCAAAGGCAATAAAGCCAAAGCCGAGCGAGCGGGTCTGCGCATATGAAAATCCAACCAAACAGGCCTCGCCAATGGCGTCGCGGTTGTAGCCGGTCAAAATGTGCCAAAGGTCGTGAACATCGCGCAAGCGCCGCCCATACCAGGCAAACGGGTGCTCGCTGTCGATGTCTTTGTCGATGCCCTTGCGGCTTTCTTCGACCAATCCTTGCGCCGAAATATTCTCGCGCGTCGTAAACTCAAGATAGACCCGTCCGACACTGCCATCCGGCAAGCTCTGCAAGAACGCGCGATCCGACAAAACATCGGCCAGCTCTTGTCGACGGTACGCGATGGCACCGCCCGCAGGCGTCGACAACAACTTCGCATAACCGTTCGGCACCGACCGCCCGCTCAACGAGCGCATGATCTCAAAGACCTGCGCGGTGTCTTCCTTGTCTTTGAACAGGCGCATCAACGCGCGAAACGCCTTCACCGGTTGAAGCCGGAAGGGTTCGTTTGTGAATTGGTTCACAACGGGGCCTGTTTCAGTTCTGTAGATTTCAGTCACCGGCATGGGTCTCAGCTCCTGGGTTTCGCCGTATCATAACTGACAAATTGTCATTTTGCTCGAACTTTTCAACCCCCCTCAGCCCTGCGGCAAAGGCTCACCGAACGACTTGGCTGTTGCAAAAACATCATCAACCCGTGGCAATCGCGCCTCATTTCCCAAATGTTGCACGCCATAGGCCGACGCGGCCCGCGCAAACCGGAAGTGAAAGTCCCAGCTCCGCTCCGTCCAGCGCATCTGGGAAAACACATAGGCGCCGTGGAACAAGTCGCCCGCGCCATTGGTATCGACAACCCGGTCGTCGGGAACCTGCAAGGCCGCATGCCGTTGAACGTCCGCGGCCCCTTCAAACCACATCAAGCCCTTCTCGCCCTGTGTGACCCCGCCGACTTTGCATCCCCTGTCGCGCAGCAATTTCAAGACACCGTCAGGTGTCTCTCCCAGCTGCTCGCAAAAACGATCGCTCACGATTGCAACATCGACGAACTGCAGCAGCTCCAGAGTATTATTGCGCACGCCTCCACCATCAAGCGAAACCAGGATCCCGCGGTCCTTCGCAAGCTTCGCATAGTGCAGCGCTGCATCACTTTGGTGCCCGTCCAGATGCAGCGTCTTGCATCCATCCAGATTCAGCGGCGGATACGGGTGCAAAAAATGATCGTCGCGGCAACGCACGATCGCGCCGAGCCGGGCCCGCCGTTCCACAGGAACGTCACCGCGCGCTCGGCCGGATCCTCGACGCCGTCCTTGACGTAGGCGCTGGACCACAGCGCGGCCTCGGGCTCGTGCTTGTCGTTCTCGAGGATCGTCTCGCTCACCGTCGCCGTGTAGGCGACCTTCTTGTCGTGGAAGGTGCCGACGTGGGAGCTCGTGAAGGACTTCGGCGCGCTGGCGGCGTCCTTCTTCTCGGGCTCCTGCTTGTCTTCTTTCTTGTCGTCGGGCTTGGCGTCCTGGACCGCGGCGGCGGGACTGGTGCAGGCGAGGACGAAGAACAGAGTGACGGGGGCGGCGCGCATGATCGAGCTCCTCACGGGTTAGGA
>JANOFD010000353.1:0-9023 GCA_031413455.1 Rhodobiaceae bacterium | reverse complement strand
AGGGCTGGGTCCCGCATCAGCGCAGCAGCACAAGAGTGCTGCAGCGCGCGCGGGATGACATCGCTTTTTGCATTGGAAATGTGTGCATGCGGTAGCGTTTGGGGGTTGCGGCATTTTTGTTCTTGTTTTGTTTGCTTTGTTGCTATAAGTGTAAATTATTGATGAGACATGGAGGGATTTGATGGATTTGGACCATGCGCCGGATGTGCTGGCGCTGTTTGATCACAGCATACAGGCTGCGGGGGTGGCGGGGGAGAAGCGCAATGCGCGGGTGCTTTATCTGGCGCTGACCTCACGGCTTTTGGCGCGGCCGGTCAGTGTTCTGGTGAAGGGGTCGTCGTCGGGCGGCAAGTCGTTTCTGGTCGACCGGGTGCTGGCGCATTTTCCGGAGCAGGCCGCCCTGAAGCTGACGGGCATGAGCGAAAAATCGCTGGTTTATCTGGGTGACGATGTTTCGCATCGCCACATTGTGCTGGCAGAAGCGGCGGGGGCGGCGGGGCGCCTACGCAATTATTTTATCCGCACCCTGCTGAGTGAGGGGCACATTTCCTGGCACACGGTTGAGCGCAAAAGAGACGGGAGCGTCAGCCGCGTCATTCAGAAAAAAGGTCCGACCGGATTGATCCTGACGACGACGCGCCTGGGGGAGGACGTTGAAACCGAGACGCGGCTGTTGACGCTCACAACCAATGAAACCGCCGAACAGACGCGGCGTGTCATGCAGGCGGTGGCGCAGGGGCAGGGCGGTCCGGGAGAGGACAAACTGGCGGTCGATCCTGCATGGCCTGCGTTTCAGACAGCGCTTGCCAGCGGTGAGCGGCGCGTGGTGGTGCCCTTTGCGGCGGCGCTGGCGGATGTGTGCGCGACAGCGATGGTACGGATGCGGCGGGATTTCTCGTGTTTGTTGAGCCTGATTGAGGCTCATGCCCTGCTGCACCGCGAAACGCGGGGACGCGACGCAGAAGGGCGTATCGTGGCCGAGATCAGGGACTATGATGAGGTGCGCCGGCATGTTGCCGATCTCATGGCGGAAGCATTGGAGGCGTCGGTGCCGAGGCTTATGCGACAGACGGTTGAAGTTGTGCGCAGTATTTCGAACGAATATGACCGCTCGGTGAGAGTTGTGGCGAGGATGTTGCGCATCCATCCATCGGTTGCGTCGCGGCGCTGTCAAGCGGCGGTTCGTGCCGGTTATGTTGTGAGCAGGCACGACAAAGTGAAACGATGTCACGTTTTGGATCTCGGCTATCCCATGCCGAACGACATCGAAGTTTTGCCCCCGGAGGTTCCCTCTGCACACGTCGTGCACACACACGAGATTGCGCAGAATTCCGGGAAAATTGCTGAAAATGCAGCAGTTTGAAATGGCGGAAATCCTGGATGTGCACATGTGCAGAGAAAAACGAGAGACATACCCCCCAGGCTGGTTTTTCCCAGGGGCATCGCTGTTTGATGTACGTCGTGCATGGTCGAGGTCTTCGCGTGATTCCTTTTCCGGGGCGGCCGATATGACAGCACGATCTGAGCAGGGATTGCATCATCTGGAAGCGTTTCTGGAGATGATGAGCGCTGAGCGCGGCGCGGCGGTGCATACCCTGGACGCTTACCGGCGAGACCTTCTTGATTTTTCGGGCCATGTTCGCCGTACTGGACGAAATTTGGCGAATGCGACGGCTGGCGACATTCGCAGTTATCTGGCATCGCTTTCACAGGCAGGCCTGATGGCATCGACGCAGGCGCGGCGCCTGTCGGCGCTGCGGCAGCTGCACCGGTTTCTGCTCGACGAAGATATTCGCAGCGATGATCCGACCTCGGCAGTCGAGGCACCCAAGCGCGGGCGGCCGCTGCCCAAAATTGTGACGGAGGCGCAAACGCAGGCGCTGATCGACGCGGCGGCGGCGATGGAGGGGCCCGAAGCGGTGCGGCTGTTGTGCATTATCGAGCTGCTCTATGCGTCGGGGTTGCGCGTATCCGAGCTTGTCACGCTGCCGGTCAACGCCGTGACGGGCGAGCGGAAAATGCTGCTGGTGAAGGGCAAGGGCGGCAAAGAGCGGCTGGTGCCGCTGGGTGCGCCGGCGCGGGAGGCGATCAACACCTATCTGAAAGTCAGGCCTGGGTTTTTGCCGGGGCTGGAGAAGGCCCAGAGGTTTCTCTTTCCCTCGCGCGGTATTGAGGGACACCTTACGCGGCGGCGGGTTGCCCAGTTGATGAAGGATTTGGCGGTCAAGGCCAATGTCGATCCGCAGAGTTTTTCGCCGCACGTGCTGCGCCACGCCTTCGCCAGTCATCTGGTGGCGCACGGTGCCGATCTGCGGAGCGTGCAACAATTGTTGGGGCATGCCGATATTGCAACAACCCAGATTTATACCCACGTCCAAGATGAAAGGTTAAGGCGATTAGTGGCGGAAAAACACCCTTTGGCTGTGCGTCGAAAGCGTTGACTGTGCCGACATCCAAGCCTAGCTTCCCGGCCTCTTTGAGAGGGGTCCGGGGCCTCGCGGTCAGGGCAACAAGATGAGCTTCACCACAATAGAGCGACTTCCAGCGCGACTGAACCGGTCACAGTTGTTTGTGCCCGGTGTGCGGCCCGCGTTGTTCGAAAAAGCCGCGCTGAGCGACGCGGATGTCATTTGCCTGGATCTTGAAGACAGCGTTGCGCCGGCCGACAAGCCGCAGGCGCGGGCGAACATTATCCAGGCACTGAAGACTGTGAATTTTGGCACGAAGTCCATTTCGGTGCGCATCAACGGGCTCGACACCCAATGGTGCTATCGCGATGTCGTGGACATTATGGAACAGGCGGGCGAGCGGCTCGACCTGATCATGATTCCCAAAGCGGGGGTCGCCGCCGACCTTTATGCGATCGATATGCTGATGACGCAGATCGAGATGGCGGTGGGCCGCAAGCGCCAGGTCAAACTGGAAGTCATCATCGAAAGCGTGCTGGGCCTCAACAATATCGACGCCATTGCCGGGGCGTCGAAGCGGCTTGAGTCGCTGCATTTTGGCTCGGCTGATTACGCGGCGTCGGCGGGTATGCGCACGACGAATATCGGCGGGCCGAACAAGGACTATGTCGTGCTGACCGAGCCTGATGCGGCGGGCAAGCGCGATACGCATTGGTCCGACGTTTGGCATTACGCGACGGTGCGGATGGTTGCGGCTGCGCGGGCGCACGGGCTGCGGCCAATCGATGGGCCGTTCGGTGATTATTCAGATGCTGCCGGGTTTTTGGCGCAGTCGAAGCGCTCGGCGGTGATGGGATGCGAAGGCAAATGGGCCATTCACCCGTCCCAGGTCGAGCTTGCCAATCGCGTGTTTACACCGCCCGAGGACGAGCTGGAACGGGCGCACGCCATCCTCAAGGCGATGAAAGAGGGCACCGAGAAGGGTATGGGTGCCGTTGCTCTTAACGGAAAGCTCATAGATTTGGCATCAATTCGACAGGCTGAAGTGATCGTCGGGCAAATGCAATTGATCCGTGAGCGAACCAAAGGCTGAGGCGGCAAACAAGCTGCCGGATAGACTTGCCATGGATACACCAACCACAGAAACGAAAGGTAGCGCCTCACGCCAACGCGTTTTGGCGATGGCGGCCCTTGGTATTGTCTTTGGCGATATCGGGACCAGTCCGCTTTACATGATGAAAGAGACGTTCGGCGCCACTGGCGGGATGGCGTTGAACCCTACGTCGGTTTACGGTGTGCTGTCGCTGGCGTTCTGGTCGCTGATGATCGTGGTGTCGATCAAGTATTGCGCCTTCATCATGCGTGCGGACAATAAAGGCGAGGGGGGCGTGCTGTCGCTGGCGTCACTGGCGCTGCGCACGGGGCATGCCGCTCCCAAGCGCCGCCGCCTGATTTCACTCCTGGCATTGGCGGGGTTGGCCCTGTTTTACGGGGACGCTTTGATTACACCGTCGGTGTCGGTCTTGTCGGCGGTTGAAGGCTTGTCGAATTCCAAAGATTTCAAGCCCTATGTCGTCCCGCTGGCGACCATAATTCTGATATCGTTATTCCTGTTTCAGAGTAGGGGTACGCGTTTCGTCGGGCAATTGTTCGGGCCGATCATGTTGTTGTGGTTCCTGACCATGGGCCTGTTGGGGCTGTTTCAGATTATCGAGCGGCCCCACATCCTGATGGCGATTATCCCGTTTTACGCCATCGATATGATTGTGGCACAGCCGTGGACGGCGTTCGTGGCGCTGGGCTCTATCGTGTTGTGCGTAACGGGTGCGGAAGCGCTCTATGCCGATATGGGACATTTCGGCAGGGGGCCCATACGGGTTGCCTGGATCGGTGTCTCGGTCTGTCTGGTGCTGTGTTATTTCGGACAAGGGGCGCTGTTGTTGTCGACGCCGAGCGCGCTGACAAATCCCTTTTTTCAGCTGGCGCCGTCGTGGGCTTTGATTCCCATGGTCATGCTGGCGACGTGTGCAGCGGTGATCGCCAGCCAAGCGGTGATCTCGGGCGTGTTTTCGTTGACCAGACAGGCGATCCAGCTTGGCTATTTGCCGCGCATGGACATTCGCCACACGTCGGCCACCGAACAGGGGCAAATCTACATTCCGCAGATCAACTGGCTGCTGATGGTGGGTGTTGCAATCATCGTCGTGTCGTTCGGAACGTCGAGCGCCTTGACCCACGCCTATGGTCTTGCCGTGACCGGGGCGATGACGATTGATACGATTTTGGCGGCGATCGTGGCGCGCTGGTTGTGGGGCTGGAACCGCTGGATGGCGGGTGCAGTGTTTGGCCTGTTCCTGTTCGTGGACGTTATGTTCCTGACGTCGAATATGCTGAAAATTCCGACCGGCGGCTGGTTCCCGATTGTTGCGGCGGCTGCGGCGTTGACCGCCTTCATGGTCTGGAACCGGGGGCGGGAGATCCTGGTGTCAAAGCTGTATCGTGACGCCTTGCCGATT
The DNA here is from genome assembly GCA_031413455.1 of Rhodobiaceae bacterium. Classification (GTDB taxonomy): domain Bacteria; phylum Pseudomonadota; class Alphaproteobacteria; order Micropepsales; family Micropepsaceae; genus SZUA-430. Next base: position 4,099 of record JANOFD010000353.1, on the reverse strand, counting down.
GGCGAGTTCCTTGAAAGTTGGGACCGCACGACCGAACGGGTGAGCGGCACCGCCGTCTTTATGACGTCGAACCCAGCCGTGGTGCCAACTGCGTTTCTGCACAATCTGAAGCACAATCACGTCGTGCACGAACGTGTTGTGATCATGAAGGTCAATGTGGAAGACATTCCGCGCTTCAACGATGCGCAGCGCATTGAAGTCGAAAAACTGGGCAAGGGATTTCATCGTGTCACCGTTCACTATGGATTTATGGAGCGGCCGGACGTGCCGCGCGCCCTTGAATTGTGCCGTCAGTTTGGTTTGTCATTCGATTTGATGCAGACGACTTTTTTCCTGGGGCGCGAGACCCTGATCCCGGCCATGCGGTCGGAAATGTGGCGCTGGCAGGCGGCGCTGTTCATTGCCATGCAGGCGGCCGCACTTTCGGCGACTAGGTTCTTTCGAATTCCGGCTAATCGGGTTGTGGAAATGGGCACACAAGTCGAGATTTAGGCGCCGTTCATCCTGCATTCAGGCGCCAGGTTCCATAGATGCTTTCGAGCATTTTCTGGGAGACTTGAAATGAGAAAGATTTTGATTTCTGCATTCGCCGCCGGTGCCGTTATGGTTGCTGGAGCTGTGAGCCCGGCACTGGCCGATCACGACCACGGCTACGGTCCGGGCTATGACAATGACAGTCAATATGGACCGTCTCCGGGCTATGGTCCGGGACCTGGGTATGGCAGGGAGCCGCGTTATGGGCGGGAGTCTGGATACCGGGACCGGCGCGATGATCGCAGGCGCTGCCGTTCCAATGGGCCTGGCGGTGCGATTATCGGCGGCCTCATTGGCGGTATCATCGGCAACAACGCAGCGAACGCACGAGATCGCGGACCGGCCACCGTTGCCGGAATCATCATCGGCGGAATCGCCGGGAACGCTATCTCCCGCGATGGCTGCCGCGACAACCGGCGCGCCCGGTATCGCGATCGCTACGACGAACGGAATGAGTATCGTTACCGCGACTGAGCGACGTTCAGGTCAATTCGGAGTCCCAAGGTGCGCAAGCTTGTCCGGATTGCGCACCACATAGATCGCCTGAATGCGCTCGTCGGCGATGTCGAATTGCATCGCCGATTCGTGGCCCATCCCGTCGACCGCCCACAGCGACGGAACGCCATTGAGCATCGCGAGCTTCACTTCGCGCGGACCGCCCTTCACGCCGGCCAAATGCAGGATCAGCTGGGCGACCTCCGCCGCGCTGTTGATCACGCGCATCGCGGCCGGCCGTTTGCCGCCGCCGTCACTTATGAAGCGAACATCCGACTTGAACAGCCCGAGCAGCTTGGACGCGTCGTTTGCCGCTACCGCCGACATGAACTCGGTCAATAGGCGTTGGTGCGCCTCAGGCGCTGGTTGAAAGCGCGGCCGTTCGGCCTTCACGCGCTCGCGCGCCCGCGATACCAACTGGCGCACGGCCGCTTCGTTCTTTCCCAACGCCGACGCGATTTCGCCGTAGGAACTGTCGAATGCCTCGCGCAGGATGAAGGCCGCGCGCTCCTCCGGCCCCAACCGTTCCAGTACAAGCAACAAGCCCAGAGACAAATCATGCGCGAACGATTCCACGTCGTCGTCGCGACGCTCGCCTCCTTCGGGCGTAAGGATGGGTTCGGGAAGCCACGGCCCGACATAAACTTCGCGCGACGCCTTCGCGCGGCGCATACGGTCGAGGCACAAGCGAACCACCACCGTCGTCAGCCAAGCCGCCGGTGATTCGATTGTGCCATGGTCGGCTGCCTGCCAGCGCAAGAATGCGTCTTGCACCGCGTCCTCGGCCTCTGACCAACGGCCCAGCATGCGATAGGCGATGCCGGTCAGACGCTTTCGTTCGGCCTCGAAGGTCTGCGTGGCGCTCATGCGGCTTTGGTCGTCATCGTCACGCGATCCTCGACGACGACGCGTTCGCATGTGTGGGCGTAGCCGAGCGCCCGCTTCAGGCCTGGATAAAACCGCGCCGTCGCAATCGTGAAGGCGAGCTCGATCAATCCTTGCTCACCCCAGGCGGCGCGAACCTGTTCGCGCAATTCGTCGGCCATGATGCCGCGTGACGTTGCATCGCCATAGTTGAACGCCAACGCGACGGGCGCGGACACTTCGTCGAGCCGACGTGCTGCCAGCGCGCGCAACACCTCGGGCGCAACGCCATCCTTGAGCGCCAGGTTGACGTGGATCTGCACGCACGGGCCACAATCTTCCACCATTGCCGCGGCCATCCCGGCGGCGTGATAGACATCGGCGGGCGTGAACTTGCGCCCGCCTTCGACCGCTTTGATAAGCGTGAAGCGCCATAGTCTGGATGGCGCTATGTCGCGCAGATGATAAGCGAAATCCATAGAAACGCCGCCGATTTGTTTTTCACCCCATTTCAGGAGTTGCGTAAGCAGCCAGCGGTTCATGGTCAGGTTCTCCCTGGGTTGCGGTTTTGATAAAAGCTGATCGCAATAATTAGAATCGCCGGAAAATGAACGGCTGCGATCTCGTTTAGAATCACATCGTGATGATCGCCCATTACGGTCTCGCCCAGATGCAGCAGCGAGTGACCGCCGATGAAGAGCGCGGCGAGTGCGCTCAACCGCCAATCGTTGCGCAGGGCGCTCCAGGCCAGGGCAAGGCCCGCCGTCATGTAGGCGACGCCAATGTCGCGCACGAAATGAAGGTTAAGCGGTCCGGTGTCCGGCACGCCGGGGACGGCCGCATACCAGGCGGTTGGGTCAATGAACATAAAAACGCCATTACCTGCCATCATGGCTGCCAACGCAAATGTCAGTATTCTCATAGGCATTTTCCGCTCCTCACAGGATAAGACGTGCCAGACTAGCTGAATGTGACAGATCACGAATGTTGACAAGCGCCAGACTCATCGGGCACAGGTCCGGCGAGCGGGAGGCCATGAGAAGTTTGGGTTAACCGTTTGACGTTCATTCGGATTTTGCCCTCGCAAGGATAGGGCGGAGCGGTACGACATGACGACCTATCTCGACTTCGAGAAACCGATCGCCGACATCGAAGGCAAGATCGAGGAGTTGCGCCGGGTTGCGGCGCAGGGTGAGGCCGTTTCTATCGAGGATGAAGTTTCCAAGCTTGAAGACAAAGCCGGTCATTTGTTGCGGGACCTGTATACGAAGTTGACGCCGTGGCAAAAAACGCAGGTCGCACGGCACCCCGAACGCCCGCATTTCCTGGATTATGTCCACGCGCTGATACAAGATTTCACGCCGCTGGCAGGTGATCGTTCGTTTGCCGACGACAAGGCCATTCTGGGTGGCTTGGGTTCGTTTCGTGGCCGCTCGGTGATGGTCATCGGTCATGAGAAAGGTAACGATACGAAGTCGCGGTTGCATCACAATTTCGGAATGGCGATGCCAGACGGGTACCGCAAAGCGGTACGGTTGATGACGATGGCCGAGCGTTTCAATCTTCCCGTGATTACGCTGGTGGACACGTCGGGCGCTTATCCGGGTTTGAGTGCGGAAGAGCGTGGGCAAGGCGAGGCCATTGCGCGCGGGACCGAACGGTGTCTGACGCTGGGCGTGCCGCTGGTTTCGGTCGTGATCGGCGAAGGGATGTCGGGCGGGGCGATTGCGATTGCGGTTGGCGACCGGGTGATCATGCTGGAGCATTCGATTTTTTCGGTGATCTCGCCGGAGGGGTGTTCTTCGATTTTGTGGAAGTCGTCGGCCAAAGCGCAGGAAGCGGCGGCGGCGATGAAGATTACCGCTCAGGATTTGTTTCAGTTGCGCGTTATCGATTCCATTATTCCCGAGCCCGTTGGCGGCGCGCATCGCGGCCGCGCGCAAGTGATGGAAGATACGGGCGACGCCATCGACTTGGCATTGACCGAGCTTGAAGGCATGCCCAGCGACATGTTGCGCAAGACGCGATGGGACAAGTACCTGGCGATGGGGCGTGTGGGGTTGGCCTAGCGTTTGATCTCACGGAAAAAATCCCGCACGTCATCCGCGAAAAACCTGGGTTCTTCCATCGCCGCAAAGTGTCCGCCGGACTTCATCTCGCGCCACCGCACGATGTTGTAGATGCGGCGGCCCCAGCTTTCGGGGGT
>JANOFD010000352.1:0-6122 GCA_031413455.1 Rhodobiaceae bacterium | reverse complement strand
AGCGGCGCCCTGATCGCCGCAGCATTGCTCAGCCTGTTTGCCAGTCGCGAAAATTCGGTGCTCACCTTGATCCTCGCAGGCGTGGCGCTCGCCAACCTCGCGGCGGCGTTGATGGCGTTAGCCCTCAACCTCGCGCCAAATCCTTATGCGCTCAGCGAGATCGTATTTTGGCTGCTCGGTTCACTCAAGGATCGCAGCCTCGATGATGTCTTCCTGTCTGCGCCCTTTGTGGCCTTGGGCTTGGCGTTGCTTGCATCTTCGGGCCGCGCTCTCGACGCGCTGACGCTCGGCGAAGACGCCGCGAAATCACTCGGCATCGAAGTCACCTCGATCAGCCGCCGCGTTACCCTGGGCGTTGCATTGGCCGTCGGTGCCTCCGTCGCCGTCACCGGCGCGATAGCGTTCGTAGGCCTCATCGTCCCGCACTTGTGCAGGCCCTTCTTTGGTCACCAACCCTCGCGCCTGTTGTGGCCAAGCGCCATCGGCGGTGCGTTGCTGGTCTCCATCGCCGACGTCGCGGTACGCCTCGTGCCTTCTGGACCGGAACTCATGCTGGGCGTCTTCACTTCTCTCATAGGCGTTCCGTTCTTTCTGTGGCTGATCTTCAAATTGCGGCGGGAAATGCAATGAGCGCGCTGACACTCACGAAATTTGGCGTTTCGCTTGGCGCCCGGAAAGTTCTGTCGGAGTTGAACCTCAACTTCAATGCCGGAGAGTGTGTCGGCGTCTTGGGGCCAAACGGCTCCGGCAAATCGACTTTGATGCGCGCCATCGCGGGCCTGATCCCACACGACAGCGGTGCCATCCACATTCATGGCAAAGCGCTTGCCGCCTGGCCGCGAACAGATCTCAGTCGCGCGCTATCGTACTTGCCACAAGGCGGCCAAATCCACTGGCCGCTGAGCGTCAGAAACGTCGTAGCCTTGGGCCGCCTGCCGCACGCACGCACAGTCGCAGATTGTCCAGCCATCGTCCGCGCCATGGACGCCTGCGACGTCAGCCAATTCGCCGAGCGCCCCGTGACATCATTGTCCGGCGGAGAACGCGCCCGTGTGTTGTTGGCGCGCGCATTGGCCAGTGAAGCAAATATCCTGCTCGCCGACGAACCCTTCGCGCAACTCGATCCCAACCACCAGCTTCACGCCATGGAAGTGCTGCAAACCCAAGCGGCCAGCGGCGCCCTCATCATCGTCGTCCTGCACGATCTGTCGATCGCCGCTCGCCACTGCTCACGCGTAGTGCTGCTGGCGAACGGCGCCGTCGCCGCCGACGGTCCACCCGCCGATACCCTGACCAGCGAAAACCTCCGTAAAACCTTTGGCATCGACGCCTTCATCAGCGAACACGCCGGCGCCCCGGTAATTCTGCCGGTAAAGCGACGGGCTTAGCGCGTGTGACTATCTTGCAATTCGCCCGCAGGCTCCCTACGTGCTCTACAGTCGATGCCTAGAGGTCAGAGTTGAAGGATTCCAGCGCCATTGCCGTGCAGAAGGGGTTTCGCCCCCGGCGCAAACCTGCCGATGCATGGCTTTTTGGTGCGTTCATCTTCGTCCTCAGCGTCGCGCTGACGGCGACAATTCCCGGTCTGACCATCGAGGGACGCTCGCCTCAAATTGACGGGTCAAAGTCCAGTCAAAAGGCACAGGACACCGATCATCGTACAGGAATTCGCTATCGCAGTCTGGTGGCCCGCAGCCTCGAGCCGACCCCAACCGGCGGACATGACTTCCTAGCGGCGCCGCTCGTCAGCGTGCCGCTTTCTTTTGTCTCAACGAATGTATCGGCGCGCATTTTTGACTTCGCGGTGCGCATCCAGTGGCGCGGCTTCAGCGCTCGCGCGCCTCCAGCCCGGCTCACGTGAAGCCCAAGGCGCCGTGGAACAACACTGCGGCGCTTCATCATTCATGTCCATAACGCACTGACCGCCGCGCGCGCCTGAACAGCGCTTGCGTGCGCGCGAAGGTGTACTCGAATTGGAGTCGAGCCATGCGCACCTCAGTTTGGCGCCTTATCGCCTATGTTTTGATCATCCTCGCTGGTGCCATGACGGCACTCCCCAACGTCTTCACTGTGCAACAGCTTGACGGATTTCCGGGCTGGCTCCCCAAACAGTAGGTGGCGCTGGGTCTAGACCTTCGGGGCGGCGCGCACGTGGTGCTTGAGGTCGATGCCAGAGCCCTCGTCGCCGAACGATTGCAAGACCTGATGCGTGACGCGCGGCGGGTTTTGCGCGATGCCAAGATCGGCACCCAGTCGGTACGGCTCTCCGGCGACGGCGTGATTGTCAACCTGGACAACGCTGCGCAAAAGGCAGACGCAATTCGATTGTTGAACGGCTTGTCCGCGACCGGCACAGGTCTCTTTGGACAGTCCCCAAGTGAAATCGATATCAAAAGCGCGGAGCCGGCAGTGCTTCGGGTGAGTCTATCGGAAGCCGGGCGCAAAGCGCGCGTGGCTGCGGCGACCGAACAGAGCCTCGAGATTATCCGCATCCGTATCGACGAAACCGGCCTAGCCGATCCGACACTTCAGCGAGTGGGTGCAGACCGCATCGTGGTACAATTGCCCAACGTGCAAGATCCCCAACGCATCAAGGAGATCATCGGCAGTACGGCAAAGCTGAGCTTTCATATGGTTCGCAGCATCGACCCATCCTCGGTTATGCCGCCCGGGGTTAAAGCGATGCCGGGAAAACAAGAAGGCGAGCGCTACGCGGTCGAGGAACGCGCGATGCTCTCCGGAGAGCGGTTGACGGACGCCAAACTCGGCTTCGATTCCACGACGAACGAGCCCGTCGTGACGTTTCGCTTCGACGGCCCCGGCTCTCGCCAGTTCGCGGACATCACCAAGGCGAATGTCGGGCGTCCGTTTGCAGTTGTACTCGACGGCAAAGTCCTGACAGCCCCCGTCATTCAGCAACCGATCATCGGCGGTAGCGGCCAGATCAGTGGAAATTTCACGACGGAAAGTGCGTCGGATTTGGCGGCGCTGTTGCGGGCGGGTGCCCTACCGGCCCCTCTCACCATTATCGAAGAACGCACAGTTGGTCCAGATCAGGGACAGGACGCAATCGAGAGCGGGCTTACGACCGGCCTCCTCGGATTTGCGGCCGTCTTCGTTTTCATGGTCGCTCTTTATGGGCGTTGGGGCCTCATTGCCAATTTTGCATTGGCGCTCAATGTGATTTTGACATTCTCAGCACTCACCCTATTGGGTGCAACACTGACGTTGCCGGGGATCGCGGGCATCGTGCTGGGCATTGGCTTGGCGGTCGACGCCAACGTTTTGATCAACGAGCGCATACGCGAAGAAACGCGCAAAGGCCTTGGCGCTATGGCAGCCCTTGACGCCGGGTTCAGGCGCGCCTTTGCCACCATCGTCGATTCCAACGTCACCGCGCTGATTGCAACGTTGCTGTTGTTCATGTTCGGCACGGGACCGGTGCGCGGCTTTGCCGTCACGATGGGACTTGGCATCGCCATCTCAATGTTCACCGCGGTCACCGTTGTGCGCGTGATCATGGCGGCAATCGTGCGGCGTAGTAACAGCAAAACTCTTACGATCGAGCCTTTGTTCAAACTGAAGCTCGTCCCCGACGTCACCTCGATCGAGTTCATGCGTGCCAGATTCTGGGGGCTTGGCTTCTCGGCCCTGCTGTCAATCGCATCGGTCGCATTGCTCGTAGCGCCGGGACTCAACTACGGCGTCGACTTCAAGGGCGGCATTCAGTTGGAACTGACCACCAAGGGCCCCGCAAATCTCGCGGCGCTGCGGTCCGGGTTGGATAGCCTCAACCTCGGCGAAATAGCACTTCAAGAATTCGGCGCCGCATCGAAAGTCTTGATACGCGCCGAGCGGAAGCCGGGCGCCGAAGCCGCGCAGAGAGTAGCGGTCGAAAGATTGCGCACCAAAATCGACGAACTCTCGCCCGGCTCGAAGGTCGAACGCATCGAGGTTGTCGGTCCCAAAGTCAGCGGCGAGCTGGCTGAGACCGGTATTCTGGCTGTCGTCCTCGCAAGCTTGGCTATGCTTGTTTATATTTGGGTACGCTTCGAATGGCCGTTTGCGGTAGGCGCAATCGCAACCTTGATCCTCGATGTGACGAAAACCGTTGGCTTCTTTGCCCTGACCGGTATTGAATTTAACCTGGCGGCCATTGCAGCACTTCTAACGTTGATCGGCTATTCGGTGAACGACAAAGTCGTTGTCTACGACCGCATGCGCGAGAACATGCGCAAGCTCAAGAATACGTCTCTGCGCGATTTGATCGACCGCAGCATCAACGAAACGTTGGCGCGTAGTCTCTATACGTCTGTGACGGCCCTGGTTTGCTTGCTTCCGATGGCGATTTGGGGCGGAAGCGCTGTCGAGAGCTTCGCTGTGCCGATGGTGTTTGGTATCATTGTGGCGGCGAGCTCGTCCGTTTTTATCGCAGCCCCCATTCTCCTGTTCATTGGCGATTGGCGCACCCGCCGCCGTTCATCCGCTGAGGAGGTTAGCGCTTCACTCGCGTCATCGCCTCATCAAGGATGATCCCGATCAAATTCTCATACTTGCGCCCCAGCATCCGCCACATAATCGGCAAGTCGGATGTCACGGGGTTAATGCCGGCCAATGGGTTGACCTCTAAGAAATAGACGCGGCCATCCGCGCCGGCGCGTAGATCGGCGCGGCCTGCGTCGCGGCAGCCAAGTGCCCGCCAAGCCGCTAGCGCCACGCGCTCGGCCTCGCGCCCCATCGCGTCGGTGGCGATGGTGTACGTCACGCGATCTGCATAGTTTTCTTTGTTGGACAGCGAATAAAGCCCGGGTTCGGCCTTCTCACCCAGATGTATTTCCATCGCCGCAACCGCGCGTGCCGACGTGCCCGTACCCAGAATGCCGACAGTAAATTCGCGCCCAGTCAGATAAGGCTCAACCAATACCGGTTGCCCAAAACGCTTCAGCAAATCGCTGACCGCAGGGCGCAACTCTGGCGCCGTGCGCACGATCGATTGCGGCGTAATGCCTTTACCTGTGCCTTCCGCAACCGGCTTGACGAAAAGAGGAAAGGGCAGGGCAATTCGATCGATGTCGCTCTCGCGCTCGATCACGGCAAAAGGAGCAGTCGCAATTCCCGCCGCTTGCAGCACCGCCTTGGTGGTGCCTTTGTGCAGACACAACGTCAGCACCGAGGCGTCGGCAAACGTGCAGGCAATGCCGTAGGCTTCAAGCAATGCAGGCACCTGTGCCTCGCGAGCGACGCCATGCATGCCTTCAGCAATATTGAACACCAGATCCCAGCGTTCACCTTTCGCCAGACGGGCCACAAGCGCCCGCACATGACCGATGCGATCAACCTCATGCCCATGTGCCGCAATCGCGCCACACAATCCGTCTATCGTATCCTCCTTGTCGAACTCAGCAGTCTCTTCCAGGCTGTAGCCTTCTTTGAGATAGTCGGCCCTGAGATCGTAAGTCAGTCCGACGCGCATGAGCACCTTTGAGGCAAAGAGAAAAATGGTGACCCCGAGACGACTCGAACGTCCGGCCTACAGATTAGGAATCTGCCGCTCTATCCTGCTGAGCTACGGGGTCGTAATTCATGCATAAATCGCTCATCACGCCGTTTCGATCAAGGGTCTTGCGCAAGTTCTCGCATTTTCTGATTGTCGCCGCTGGTTCCGGCGCTGCCCCAACGCTCGGGCAAGCCGCTGAAATGCGAGGCTGTTCCTTGGCGGTGGCAGAGAACGTCACCGTTATTGCCATCCGCGAGGGCGCTTTGCTCACGCTCGAGGATCAAAGGTCGCTGCGCCTTGCCAACATTTTGGTGCCGGACACGAACTCAGATGTCGCTCGGGTCCTGTCGGCACTGATCGCAAATACAGATGTTGCGCTGAGCTATGATGAACGTGCCACCGACCGGCACCGTCGTCTTGTAGCGCACCTGTTCGTCGGCGCCCGTAAAACCTGGGTTCAGGCATCATTGATTGAGCAGGGACTCGCTCGAGCAAATTGGTCCTTCGTTCTGAACATGTACGGTCACGTCATACGTATCGGACAGAGGCTGTGACGGGCTATTCAGACCGCTATCGATTGCAATAAATTGAAAAACCGGAGAAAACGGATTGCCTTGATACGTTG
>JANOFD010000351.1:0-2286 GCA_031413455.1 Rhodobiaceae bacterium | reverse complement strand
CAATGTTACGCAGTTACGGGTCATTGAACAGATTTTACTTTGCACCGCGCCACTTCCCCCCATCCCCTGCAGCCGCAAGTGCGGCGCAGGTGCTCCCCCCGCAAGCGGGGGGAGATGGCGATTCTTCTGTCTGCCCCCGCTTGCGGGGGGAGTGGCTGCGCCGCGCTAGCGGCTGCAGACGATGGGGGGAAGTGCCTCGGCCCCCGAGCCTTGGGTACAAAAAACGTCATGGGCGGGCTCTTGACCCGGCCACCCAGTTTTTTATCACCGGACAAAATTTCGACGACTGAAATTACAAAGCAGCCGACGCAAAGTCAGCCTCAACAACATCCAAATAGCTCGCTAATTCGTCCAGCTGCTGTCGCGAAACGGCGGTGTCGGCGTTTTCGGAGGCCAGTTGAAGTGCGGCACCAAAATCGGTGATGGGCTGAAATCCAAAGGCGCCGCCGGAGCCGCTAAGCTGGTGCCCGAGATACCTCACGGTCTCGAAGTCGACACGGTCCAGGGCGTCGGACATGGCCGCGACGTTTTCCCTGCAATTCCTGAGATAGGCGGGAATTCGTTTCACCAGTCTTTGATTTACGCTCGGTGAAACAGACGCCTCGCCGCCGCTATCCGCCGCCAGTGACTGGGGCGTTGAGATGCCGTGTTCCGCGATGGCTTGCAGCAGCACGTCCTGCTTGATCGGCTTTGTCAAAAAAGCCGTACAGCCGGCGGCCAAGCACATTTCCCGGTCTCCCTTCAACGCCGACGCCGTCAACGCAATGATTGGCGTGGCGGGTCTGCCTGCACTCTGCTCCCACGCTCGGATTGTCCGTGTCGCGGTCAAGCCGTCCATCACCGGCATTTGCCGGTCCATCAATACAAGATCGTACTTTTTCGCCTTGAACATCTCACAGGCACTTGCGCCGTTTTCCGCAACGTCAATCCGGAATGGGGTGTCTTCCAGATAGGCCATGGTGATCGTGCAGTTGTCCGCGGAGTCTTCCACCAGAAGAATATTCAACGCCGGCAATACTGCTTCGGGACCTTCCCCGACGGTGACAGACGCTCTTCTGGAGGCGCCCGCCCAACGTTCGAATGGGACGGTGAACGAAAAGGCGCTGCCAGATCCAACTTCACTTTCAACCCAGATGTGTCCGCCCATGAGCTCGACAAGGCGCTTTGAAATCGTCAGACCCAAGCCCGAGCCGCCAAACCGCCGCGTCGTGGAGGTGTCGGCTTGCGTAAAGCGCTCAAACACCTGGTTCAACTTGTCAAACGGGATGCCGATGCCGGTATCCGTAATGGTGAAGCGCAATGCGGTCGGCATTGCCAAATCGGTTTCCAGGGTCACGTGCAACGAAACCGTGCCGGCCTGGGTAAATTTGATGGCGTTGCCGAGCAGGTTGAGAAGCACCTGCCGCAACCGCGTTGGATCGCCAATCAAATCCGTGCAGACGTTTGGCGCGATCTCACACACCAGTTCCAGCCCCTTTTCGTGGGCCCGGGCCGCGACCATCTCGGTTACGATTTCCAAATGGTCGTTTAGCGCGAAGCCGGTTTGCTCAAGTTCAAGCTGCGACGCTTCGACCTTCGAGAGATCGAGAATGTCATTGATGAGGTTCAAAAGATTGTCGCCGGCGCGCCGAAAAATGCGCACATATTTGTCTTGCTCCGCCGAGAGCTCAGTCTTTGCAAGCAGATCCGCAATGCCCATGATCGCATTCATCGGCGTTCTGATCTCGTGGCTCATGCTGGCGAGAAAATCCGACTTGCTGCGGCTGGCACTCTCGGCAATCGCCTTGGCTTGCTGCAATTCCAGCTCGAACCGTTTGCGGTCCGTAACGTCGCGCGCTGCGGCGAACACGCCCTGCAACTTTCGGCTCCGGTCGTAAAAGGTAGTCGCATTATAGGACACGACAGTTTCGGTTCCGTTGCGCGAACGTGCCGTAAGTTCGTAGTCCGTGACGGACTTTTCGCTCAAGACAAGTTTGATTCCCGCTTCTGCTCGATCCGGATCGGTGAAGAAGTCCTTGAACGGGGCGCCGATCAATTCGTCGCGCGTGCAGTCGGTGAGCGCTTCCATCTGCTTGTTGACGTCTGTGATGATGCCCGATGGATCTGACGTCATCAGCGCGTCGATGTTGGATTCGATCAGCGAGCGGGTATAAAATTGTTGGTCGCGCAGCCGCTGATCGAGCTTTTTTTGCTCCGCTTCGACCAATTTGCGCGCGGTGTTGTCGGTACCGATCAACAGATAGCCGATGATGGTTTCCTGCGCGTCGCGTAGCGCGGTTACGGACA
>JANOFD010000350.1:0-3389 GCA_031413455.1 Rhodobiaceae bacterium | reverse complement strand
GCCTACGCTGCGAAATACGCCTCCGCCTTTTATGGCCCATTCCGTGAAGCCGTCGGCTCGGCCACCGCTCTGCAAGGTGACAAGCGCACCTACCAGATGAGTATCTCCAACGCCGACGAGGCCCTCCGCGAAGTTGCGCTCGACATCGCCGAAGGCGCCGACATGGTCATGGTCAAACCTGGCCTGCCCTACCTGGACATTGTGCGCCGGGTCAAAGACAAGTTCGCTGTTCCAACTTTCGCCTATCAGGTGTCCGGCGAATATTCGATGATCATGGCCAGCGCCGAACGCGGCTGGATCGACGCCGACAAAGCCATCATCGAAAGCCTGACCTCGTTCAAGCGCGCCGGCGCTGACGGTGTATTAACGTACTTCGCCCCGCGCGCCGCAAAACTGATCTCCGCACTAAGATAGCCGGGCAATCAGACTGGACGTATCCCAGCGCTTGCCACCCAGCCGCTCCACTTCGCTATAAAATTGATCAACCAACGCCGTCACCGGCAGCTGCGCCCCATTCGCGCGCGCCTCGGCGAGCGCAATCCGCAAATCCTTGCGCATCCATTCCACGGCAAATCCAAAGTCGAACTTTCGCTCGTGCATCGTCGCGGCGCGATTTTCCATCTGCCAGCTCTGTGCGGCACCTTTGGAGATGACTTCGATAACCTCAGCCGGATCAAGACCCGCTTTCTCTGCGAAGTGCACAGCTTCCGCCAGCCCCTGCACAAGTCCTGCAATGCAAATCTGGTTGACCATTTTGGCCTTCTGCCCGGCACCCGCGGGCCCTAGCCGCTTGACCATCTTTGCATAGACACGCATGACAGGCTCAGCCTTGGCATAGGCCGCTTCATCCCCACCGCACATCACGGTCAGCTGCCCCTTCTGCGCCCCCGCCTCGCCCCCGGATACTGGTGCATCAATAAACGCAACACCGCGCCCAACGGCCTCAACTGAAAGTTTCTCCGCCAGCGCAGCAGAGCCGGTCGTGTGATCAACAAAGACCGCGCCCGGGCTCATGCGCTCAAAGGCCGCCGCTGCCACATCTTGAATGTCCGGGTCATCGCCAACACATGAAAACACGAATTCAGCGCCCCGCACCGCTTCAGGGATCGTAGACGATGCTTGGCCCCCATACTCCCCAGCCCATCTCTGCGCTCGCGCGGCCGTGCGATTGAACACGACGACTGTGTGCCCCGCACGCGACAGATGACCCGCCATCGGGTATCCCATCCGTCCCAGACCAATAAAAGCCAGTTTTGCCATGCTACCGTTTCCATCTAATGTTGTCGCAGCGCTACTAACCCAAAACGAAGACCAACATGAAACGAATCCTGCTCGCGACATGCATTACTTTGGCATTTGCTTTCGGCCTGTCATCGCTTTGGCTGATTGTAACAGCCTTGTGGCTCAAGGGTTCACTGCCAGTTCTCTCGGGTGAAATCCAGGTACAGGGAAGCGATGCGCCCATTCGCATTGTGCGAGACCTCGACGGCGTTCCGCACATCTACGCCAAGAGCAGAGATGACGCACTGTTTGGCTTGGGGTTTGTCCATGGTCAGGACCGCCTCTGGCAGATGGATTTTCAGCGCCGCACCGTTCAGGGCCGCCTCAGCGAGATCGCCGGATCAACCACACTGGTCGCCGATATCTATTTGCGGACCTTGGGCCTCTACCGCGCCGCTCAACAGTCGCTCGAGCACCTGTCACCCCAAGCGCGCCGGGCGTTTGAGCACTATGCAGCCGGTGTGAATGCGGCACGCCCGAAACACGGCAAGCCCTTGCCCCCAGAATTCTTCATGCTCGGCGTCAACCCTGAACCCTGGACCGCAGCAGATTCCGTCGCCGTCCTTAAAGGGATCGCGGTGCAATTGTCGGCCAACGCCTTCCAGGAAATTTTCAGGCTTCAACTGCTGAAAGTGCTTTCTCCCGACAAAGCCGCCGCATTCAATCCGCCACTTCCTCCTGAGGTCATGGAAGCCTATCGCCGCTACGCCCCCAAGGACCCGGTGAAATTCGCGGCAGCTGTTGACGCGTTGTCAGAACTGGCCCCAGTCCTCGAGACGACGGGCGCATCAAACAATTGGGTTGTTGGAGGCGCACAAACTTCCAGTGGCAAACCGATGCTGGCGAACGACCCGCATTTGCCACTGACCGTCCCCGCATTCTGGTATCTCGCCCACCTGCAATGGCCGGGAGGCGAAGCAATCGGCGGCACGGTTCCCGGCATTCCAGCCATCGTCGCCGGCCGCACGGGAAAAGTCGCCTGGGGACTAACCACCACCGGCGCCGATACCCAAGATCTCTACTGGGAAAAAGTTGATCCGGACAGTACAAACTATTACTTCACGCCAGATGGCCCCAAACCCTTCGATGTCAGACTGGAAACAATCAGCGTCAGGTTTGCTGCGGCCAAAACCATCCGCATTCGCAGTACGCGCCATGGCCCGGTACTGCCCACCGACGAGCCAAGACTGAAGGCCCTTGTTCCCGAAGGTTTTGCACTCGCGTTGAGCTGGCCAGCACTTGATCCCGATGATCGAACAGGCGAAGCAGCTTTGAGAATTTTCACGGCCCAAGCTGCAGACCGCACAACCATAGAACATGCGTTCGAACTCTACCGCGCGCCGATCCAAAGCTTTGTGTATGCAGGAAACGACGGCAACATTGGATTGATCCTGCCCGGCAAAATTCCTGTACGCAAAGTGCAAAACCAGATTGTCGGACTTCTGCCAGTTGAATGAGACCCGCGCCGCGTTCGGCTGCGCCTCCTGCCGCATCGACGTGATCCCGAACTTCATCGATCCGACCGTCTACGAGCGTTCCGCGCACGATCCCAACGTGCGCAAGCAGTTCGACGGCGACCGCAAAGTGCTGATGCGCATTTCCAACTTCAGGCCGGTGAAACGCGTGAAGGATGTGGTGCAGACGTACGCCAAGGTGAACACGTCCGTGCCGAGCGTCCTCGTCATGGTGGGCGATGGCCCTGACCGCCACGAAGCAGAGCAAGAGGTCCGCGCACTCGGCGTCGAAGACAGCGTGCATTTCCTCGGCAAGATCGAACAAGTCGCATCGCTCCTCGCGTCAGCGGACCTCTTTCTCCTGCCCACCGACAAGGAATCGTTCGGCCTGAGCGCGCTGGAAGCGCTCGCGTGCGGCACGCCCGTCGTCGGCACCAGCGCCGGCGGTCTGCCCGAGGTCGTGCGCCACGGTGAAACCGGTATGCTCTGCACAGTCGGTGACACGGACGCGATGGCCGAGGCGGCGATCGGAATTCTCAAAGACAACGCGCGCTGGAAGAAGATGAGCGCGGCCGCAGCGGCCGACGCGCGCGCGCGATTCGCGATGAACGACATCGTCGGCCGCTACGAGGACGTCTACACCCGTGCCGCTCT
>JANOFD010000349.1:0-2395 GCA_031413455.1 Rhodobiaceae bacterium | reverse complement strand
GCTACGTGCGGCAGCTGCTCAAGGATCTCGAGATGGCGAATGAATTCGCCGGCGGGTTGAAAGCGCCGACGCCGATGATGGGCGAGGCGCTGACGCTGTACCGCATGCTCGCGCATCTCGGCCACGGCGAGCTGGACACGGCCGCCATACTCAAGCTCTACGAGCGCTAGGCGCTATTCACTACAGGGCGTCCAAATCCGACAGCGTGGCGGCAGCTTGTGCACGCAGCGCTACGCGGTCTTCTCGTGACATCTTGGTGATGTTTTTTGCCATCAGTGAAGCTCGGGGGTTCGATATCAACATTTTTTCGTGCTTATCCAAAAAGTACCAATAAAGCGTCGTGACCGGACAAGCGTTCGGCCCCATCTTCACGTCTGGCTTGTACCGACAACCACTGCAGTAGTTGGACATGCGCTTGATGTATTGCCCGCTGGCGATATACGGCTTGGACGTGAATCGTCCGCCGTTGGCATAAATTGCCATGCCTGCCACATTGGGAAGCTCAACCCACTCAACTGCGTCAACGTAGACCGCGAGATACCAATCCTCAATCCTCAATCTCGGTCGGCGCCACTTCTGCCATCAGGCCAAAAATCCCCGTCACCATGAGCCGCTGAATATGATGCGCATAACCATACTTCAGCGTTTGGCCGATGGTGTCACGCATGCAATTCATCTGCGTGTTGCCCGTCCAGTACCACTTCGGCAGCTTGCGATCGTGATTGAAAAAATTTGCCTCGCGCATCCCCGGCATGTCTAGCCAGTACACGCCGCGGATGAATTCCCGCCAACCCAGCACCTGTCTCACAAATCCTTCGACGGCCTCAATTGGCACACGCCCATCGTCAAAAGCCGCCACCGCGGCCACGATTACCTCGCGCGGGTCGAGCAATTTCACATTCAACGCCGCTGAGATGTGCGAGTGATACAGGAACGGCTCATTGGTCCACATTGCATCTTGGTACTGGCCAAATGCCGCCAGGCGTTCAGCGACAAAGCCCCGCAACGCACGAAGCGCGTCTTCTCGCGTGACTGGCCAGGCAAATTCCTCGAGCGAACCCGGGTGATCGGCAAAATGTTTCTGAACATCAACGATGACACTCGCGGTAATGTCATCGGGTGGCACACGCAGCGTTGGCGGCACACCGCCTGGCCCGCTCTTTGGAAAGGCGCCTCGATTTGCGGCGTCGAAGTTCCAGCGACCTTGTAGCGGCTCGTTACCGTCCATCATGATGCTGAACCGCCTACGCATCGTTCGATAGAAATACTCCAGGCGTAGTTGTTTATAGCCCTTGGCCCACTCCGCGAACTCTGCGCGCGAACACATAAAGTGGCGGTCTTCACGCATCACTAAATTGATCTTGTGAGAATTCGCGAACGCGGTCAGTTGCCGCTCGATGCGCCAGTCGCCCGGCTCAACCATGACGATTTTTTCTGGTTTGTACTGGTTGATCGCATCCGCCAATACATCGACTAGCGAAGCAAAATTGGGGTCGCCGTGTTTGCCGCCCTTACCAATAGCGCGATAGTCGACCGTTAGCTGTTGTGCGCGAAGTGACTCAGCAAAGTGGCGCATCGCCGAAAAGAAGAATGCCGTACGCGGTTTCGCCGACCAGACGTGCGTGGATTCTTCTCGCACTTCCGCCATCAACACGGCATCACGATCGGGCATGATGTCCGCCAGCGCGGCTGAGTCAAGGTTGAGCTGGTCTCCGAGCACGAAGATGAGGTGGCGACATTTTTTCATGCTGTCCTGCTAGTTAGTGGCGCCCTAACAATAATCATCGCTGTACCCGCCGCGCCGAGGGTGCGTAAGCTTGCGTAGAGATCACGGGCATAGTCCTCTGCCTTTGCTGGCGCCTGCAACCAGATGAGTGGTCGCAGGTGCCGAAACGGATGAGCCGGAAACTCTATCCGACCCTGGCCGCACGGCGCGGCATGACTTGACCATTCTCCCGCTCCCCTGTCCCGGTTTGACGGCGCACATTGGGGATTATGTCGTCCCGCGAGCCGCTTTTGGCAAAATCAGGCTGCCTGACGGACGCAAGGTGACTAAGAGCTTTGCAGTCGCGCGATCCGGCGATCGCCAAGCCTTCCGTTGCCTCCGCGATCCCGATGTCGGATGATGCCTGCGTGAGGGATGAAATTCCAGTCGTCGACGCGCACCACCACTTCTGGCAGCTCTCGGGCGGGCCGCTGTATTACCCGTGGCTGCAGGACCCGCAGCCGCACGATTTCTTCCTCGGGGACTACGGATCGCTGAAGCGCAACTATCTGCCGCCGGATTACCGGCGCGATGCGGCCGGCCAAAATGTCGTCAAGACGGTGCATGTGGAGGCGGAATGCAGCCGCGACCAGCAGGTCGCTGAAACGCGCTGGCTCACGGAGCTCAACG
>JANOFD010000348.1:0-1513 GCA_031413455.1 Rhodobiaceae bacterium | reverse complement strand
ATTAATCAATAAATTGCCGGCAGCCGATGTTACATCGTGGTGCAGGGCAATCAGTTCACTTGCGCTGAGATAGTCCGAGGGCAGTTCCTCGCGATTGTATCCGAATGCCAGCCCGAGCCCGCGGCAAGACTCCCATTTCTTGTTTTTGGGGACAGCACCCAGCCCGTATTCCACCGTGCGAAAATCGCAATGGGGCGGGGCGGGACTCTCCTGCGGGCCATTGGCGGCGGCGATGCGCGCCTTCATCATCGCGTTGAATGACGCGCGCGCCGTCTTGTCACGCATGTGATTGAAGAATCCATCCTCTGCGAACCAGCGGTCGTTGATCACGCCATCGGGCGCGGCGTTGTAATAGTGGGCGAAGAGGCCGGGCACGTCTGAGCCTGAGGGCCAGGCAATATCGTTCCACAAGACGCTGGGCTTGTAGCGATCAATCAATTCGCGCAGCTGCGCCGCTGCATAGTCCGCATACTGACGTTCGGTGGGCACGCAGGCAAACATGTCACCCAGATTGGCGATAGGCTCGGCCCGCGCCGTCCAATCGAGGCCGCCGGAGTAGTAAAGCCCAAAGCGCATGCCGCGCGCCCGGACGGCAGTTGCGAGTTCGCCGACGAAGTCGCGCTTGGTATGCCAGCCGGGGCGCCATGGGTTCTCAACCGCGGTTGGCCACAGGCAATAACCGTCGTGATGCTTGGTCACGAACACCACATAGCGCGCGCCTGCAGCCTTGAAGAGATCGGCCCAAGCGTGGGCATCGATGGTGCGCGCTTGGGCGTCAAACTCTTTGCGAAACGACGAATATGAGCGACCACCGTATGTGGCGTTGTGGTGCAGAGCCGTGGCGCTTCCAGGCAGACGCAGCGCGTTCTCATACCATTCCGCATACGGAAGATACGCGTTCATGTCGTCATAGTGATCCTTCATCAATTCATGGATAGCCTGTCCCCGCGGCGCAAAGGCCGGCACCGAGAAAATGCCCCAATGAATGAAAATGCCGAAGCCCGCATTGGCGAACCAGGCGGGGCAGGGTCGGGAAGTGAAGGCGTCGAAACTGGTCATTGGTCGGGCTCATTGCGGGAGCGGGGAGAATTCTGCAGAGTCTATGCCGCTTCGTAACGTTTCACCTTGATGGCTGCGGATCGCTTTTCGATTTGGGCCAGGTCGTAACTCAACTGCTGGCGCATCCAACTTTCCGTTGATCCTCCGAACGCTTTCGCCAGCCTGACAGCCATCTCGGCGGAAATTCCGGATTTGCCGTTCAACAATTCCGACAATGTCTTGCGACCGACGCCAAGCACGTCCGCCGCCTTTGTGACGCTGAGTTCCAACGGTTCCAAACACAGATTTCGCACCACCTCGCCCGGGTGAACGGGATTTTTCATCGCTATGGCGTGTTCAATACCCCATCGCGGCGCCGTCTTTTCGCATCTCTGAGGCGCCCCAGTAGATTCCGGTTTCGGGGTCGCGCATGATGGCTTGATAGCCGCCATAGCCGCCGTCGCCGGGTTCGAGA
>JANOFD010000347.1:0-2444 GCA_031413455.1 Rhodobiaceae bacterium | reverse complement strand
CCACGGCACCCGCTTCCTCGGCGAAACCCGCGAAAGCACCAAGCGCTCGCGCCTCATCCCTTTCATGTTCTCAACCCTGCAGGCCTACATGCTGGAGTTCGGGGACAGAACCATCCGCATCTGGAAAGACAACGCCCCCGTCACCGTAGCACCGGCGCTGATCGCCAACATCGCCCAAACCAACCCCGCCGTCGTCACCGCAGTGGCGCACGCCTTCACCAACGGCGCGCGCGTCGTCATCTCGGGCGTGTCGGGCATGGGCGAACTCAACAATCGCGAGTTCACAGTCGCCAATGCGTTGGCCAACAGCTTTGAACTCTCCGGCGTCAATGCAGTGTCCTTCGGCGCCTACAATTCCAACGGCACAGTTTCGCAACTCTACGAAATCGCCTCGCCGTTTCTCGAAAGCGAACTCGAAACCATCTGCATCTCACAGTCGGCAGATGTGCTCTATCTGGCTCATCCCATGCATGCGCCGCGCACGCTGACCCGCACCGGCCACGCCGCCTGGACGCTGGCGCCTATGCCGCTTGCGCGCGGCCCCTTTGCCGCCATGAACGGCGACGACGCCGTCCGTGTCATGTGCACCGTCAGCGGCACCTATCAGCCGGGCGCGACCGTCACCGTCCGCGCCAGCGCCCCCATCTTCACCGCCCAGCACGCCGGCAGCACTTTCCGCCTGCAGGAGATCTATCTCTCCGATCCCAGCGTCAGCCCATGGTCGCCCGGTGAAAACATCACCACCGCAATCGGCACCCAGGTTTCAAGCAACGGTCACGTCTACGCGCTGATCGACGCAGGCGCGGGCGCCCAAACCGGCACAGTGTCCCCCGTACATACCGAAGGCGACGCCTGGGACAATCCCATCGGCGCCGCCAATCGCAAGAAATGGCGCTATCTCCATTCGCGCTGGTCCATTGTCCGCTTCGACACTTTCGTCGACGCCAAGACCATGTCGGGCCAAGCCGTCACCTATCTCTGCAACGGCCTGGCCCCTGCCGCCCGGACCATCACCAGCGTCAGCAATGCCTCCGGCCTCTGCCGGGTCACAGCAAGCGGCCATGGCCTGGACGAAGGCGACTATGTTCAGGTCACAGGCGTAGCGGGTGCAACCCAGGCCAACGGCGACTGGAAAATCATCAACGTCACGCCAACCACTTTCGATCTCGCCAACTCGAACGCCCCATCCACCTACACCAGCGGCGGCAGCGCCAGGCGCTTCGCCACCTGGCTCTGGGCCCACAGCGCCTTTTCACTCGCACGGGGGTTCCCAGCCGCAGTGGCGTTGCACGAGCAGCGTCTGGCCTTTGCCAACACGTCGCTGCAGCCCTATGGACTGTGGGCCTCGGCTTCGGCCGACTACGGAAACTTTCTGCCCGGTTCACGCGACGACGAGACGATTTCCTACAACATCGCCGCCAACCAGGCCGATCCCATCCGCTGGCTGACGTCGGCCTCCGACCTGCTTATTGGCACACTGTCCCAGGAATTCGCGGCCTTCGGCGGCGGTCTCGGCGATCCGATCACGCCCTCGAACACCCGCATCGTGCCGCAATCGGGCGAAGGTTCCAACGCCGTCCAGCCCGCGAAAGTCGGCATCGAAACGCTGTTCGTCAATCGCGCCGGCCGGAAAATCTTCTCGCTCGCCAATCAAGCCGATGTCGGCGCCTATGTCTCGACAGACCTGACTGAGCTTGCCGAACACCTCACCGCCAATGCCACCATCACCCGCGTCGCCTGGGCAAAGAACCCGGCGTCGCTGCTCTGGGCGTTGCGCTCCGACGGCGTGCTTCTGTCGATGACCTATCGCCGCGAACACCAGGTCTATGCCTGGTCGAAACACGACATTGGCGGCACCGTCGAAAGCATTGCCGTCGTTCCCGCACCCGATGGCACCACCGATGACCTTTGGCTAGTTGTCGCCCGCAACGCCAGGCGCAACGTTGAAGTCCTCGCACCACCGTTTGAACCTGCACATGCCGACGACAAAGCACAAATGGGTTTCCTCGACAGTGCCCTGCGCTATCAGGGCCCGCCCGCATCGGCGATGTCGGGTCTTTTCCACCTCGAAGGTCAAACCGTGCAGGTTGTCGCCGGCAGCGCCACCCATCCCGATCGCGTCGTCACCAACGGCAAGGTGACGCTTGAGCGCCCGGTCACCAACGCCTGGATCGGCCTGGGCTATGTCAGCACTTTGCGCACCCTGCGCCTCGATGTCCCCGCATTGGGCGGCGCCCAAGGCAAGACCAAACGCATCTCGCGTCTCACAGTGCGCGTCCACAATTCAATGGGTGGGGAAGCAGGCCCGGGCAACGAGCGTCAAATGGAACACCTCATCCGCCGCGACCTCGCCGACCCCATGGACGCCTCGCCGCCGTTGCGCTCCGGCGACTTCGACATTTATCCCGCCACCGACTTCGACCAGGACGCCCGCCTCACCATCC
>JANOFD010000346.1:0-3101 GCA_031413455.1 Rhodobiaceae bacterium | reverse complement strand
GAGTCTTGCGAATGGGGCCACTAAACCAGAAATTTCTGAACGTGCGGCAGAAAGATAAACACACCTGCGCCAGCGGCACCGAGCGCTGCGATGAGGACGCCGCCTGCCGCCACGTCTTTGGCTTGTTTTACTTCGGGGTGGAACTCGGGCGAGACCACATCACAGACGAATTCGAAGCCGGTGTTGAGCGCTTCCGCCAACCAGACAACCGAGATCGCAATCGTCAGAGCCGCCCATTCAAGCAGTGAGATCTCAAAAAACAGCCCGGCGACAACGACTATGATCGTGGCCGTCAGATGGATGCGGGCATTATGCTGCGTGCGCAGTAACACAGCCAAGCCGCGCAGAGCATAGCGAAAACTCTCAAGGCGGCCAGCGAGCGAAAATCTCTTCACGTTGTTTGCTCTGGCCAACTGCGTGTCACACACATGGAACAAGCACCCAGTAATCGAGATCAAGAATTATTGCGGGATCGGCGGTGCCATCGGGCAGCTTGTCCGGGAAGTCGGCGCAGCTGCGATCCTTTGCGGCAAGTGTTCGTAGCCTAAGGAAGCCCCAATCCTTGTTGCCGGTGCTGTGGGCTTTGTCGACGATTTCGCTCCAGGCATAGATCGTGTCGCCTGCGAAACACGGCGCGACATGGCGGCCGGCATTGATGCCTGCGATAAAATACGCGTTTTCCAAGCCGTTAAAACTCAAGGCGCGGGCGACAGAAATGACATGCCCCCCATAGACGATACGCCGGCCGAAGCGCCCTTGGCGTTCGGTGTGAGCATTGAAGTGAACGCGCGCCGTATTGTGATAGAGGCGCGTTGCCATCATGTGCTCGGATTCTTCGACAGTCACGCCATCGGCGTGGTCGATGCGCTCGCCCTGGCGATAGTCGTCGAAGAAACGCGGGCCACCGGACTGATTTCTGTTCTGGGCATCAAATGCTTTTGGTGGAAAAATGTTCAGTGCTTCCGGGGCGACTGCTTTCGGTAATGTCGGCACTTGCGGGCCAGCAACCTCATTTTCCGATGCGCGCTTGCGGACCATGACCCAGCGCACAAGTGTCAGCACTGGCGCACCGTGCTGATTGGTGCCGGTCGAGCGCACGTAGACGATGCCCGATTCGCGGTTTGTATTTTCGCGTGCACCCAGGACTTCTGTTCGCGCACTTAATGTGTCACCGGGAAATACGGGTGCCAAAAACCTGCAATCCGCGTAACCCAAATTCGCGATCGCGTTGAGAGAAACTTCCGGGACGGTCTGTCCAAAAACGGTGTGAAAGACGAGGAGGTCATCGAGCGGGGCGGTGGCAAACCCCAATTTGCGCGCGAACTCGGCCGAGCATTGCGGTGCGAAACGGGCGCCGAACAGGGCTGTGTAGACCGCCTGGTCGCCCTGGGTCAGTGTGCGGGCGGGCGCATGATGCAAGATCTGGC
This sequence comes from Rhodobiaceae bacterium, assembly GCA_031413455.1. Lineage (GTDB taxonomy): Bacteria > Pseudomonadota > Alphaproteobacteria > Micropepsales > Micropepsaceae > SZUA-430. The sequence continues at coordinate 1,674 of JANOFD010000346.1, read as the reverse complement.
CAGCGCGAAAGTCTTCAAAGAAGTTTCCAGCGCTGGCCGATATTTGTGCGGTCAATTTTGCTCTTACTTTGTCAGTTGCGAGAGGCCTTCCCGCGCATCCGATTGATTTGGATTTATCGAGAGAGCCAATTTGTAGGTCTGGATTGCACGTTGCTTTTGACCGGTTTCCTCATAGAGGCGGCCAAGGAAGGCCAGAATATCGGAACTGCCGGGTTTGAGTTTTGCCGCAACCTCGCAGTCACGGATTGCATCATTGTATTTGTTCATGAATGCGTAAGCGGAACAGCGGCCATAGTAATAGTTCCACATGTTGCTCTTCAGCGCGATGGCTTGGCCAAAAGCGCCGACGGCTTTGCCGTACTGACCGATCGTATGAAATGTGGCGCCGAGCTCAAAGAATGCGACATCCATTTTGGGGTCGGTTTGAACCGCGGCTTCATAGTCAGAAATTGCCGGTTGATGCTGCTTGGAAGACCGGTATGCCTTTCCACGCAAGTAAAGCGTCGGGGCGAGCCACAATTTTGGCAAGCGTTTGGACTCCAGAATCTCAGTGAACAACTGAATGGCGGTTTTGTAGTCACGCGCATTGAGGGCTGCCACGGCCTTCCGGTGATTACCTTGCCAATCGTACCGGACAGGCGGGGTGCCTGACGACACATTAGGCGGAGGTGGCGTTGGAGCAGGCGGTGGCGCTGCTGCCGCAACAATGGTCGCCGTCAACAAAACGCTTAGCAAACTTAAAGTCAGTCTCTGCACTGATTCAACCTTTCTTCGAAGACGAGTAACTCGAACTTAACCGCCGACGCGCTTCAGGCCTTCGGTCGCGGTGGGATTGCCCGGATCGACCGCCAAGAGTTTGCGATAAAGTTCAGCCGCACGAGCGCGATTGCCTGCCTGTTCGGCCGCTTGCGAGGTTGCAAGCAAAAGATTTTTGTCATTTGGAGTCGCCAAAAGCGCCTTTTCGCAATCCGGCAAGGCGCCGGCAAAATCCTTGCGGTTGAAGAGCAAGAAGCAGCGCCCACTGCGATAGGCTGGTGCCTCAGGATCTGCTTTGATGGCGAGGTCGAAATCGGCGAGCGCCTTGTCGTCTTGCTTTAACTCAATGTAACAGGCAGCGCGCGAGTAAAACAAATCGCCTTTGCTGATTGTCTCGGCGGCTTTGTCGAAATCAGCGATTGCCGAAACGCAATCCTTTTTCATCTGATAGGCAATGCCGCGCCCGAAATAGAGTTGGCCGAGCATTTCGGGTTGAGATTTGAACGCCCCTGAGTCAATCGCCTTGGTGTAAAGTTCGATCGCGAGGTCGGCGTCCTTTTTGTTCAGAGCCTCTTGCGCCTGATTGGGGTATTGTTGCGCTTCGCGTTTTTGGCGTTCGCGGCGATCCGATGCAGTCTCGATTGCAAAAGCCTGCGTTGTTACTGCGCAAAGAACTACGATTGCCGCAAAGACGGAGAGCAGTCGAGAAAACATGTTAAACCCCATTTGTGTCTTGCGTACGAATTGTGCGCGGCGTCTATGACAAAAAGGCGGGCCGAGCCCCAGAATTGAGACCCGGCCCAGACCATCCAAAGTCTACATTACCATTGTGGCGCGCGGAGGGCAAAACTCCGATTTATCCTTCTGCGAGACCAAAGATCGCATCAGCCAATGCCACGGTCTGCTTGGCAATTTCGG
>JANOFD010000345.1:0-1288 GCA_031413455.1 Rhodobiaceae bacterium | reverse complement strand
CTATCGCGAAGTCAAAGGTCTTTACGACATGATTGTCTCGATCGAAATGTTCGAGGCTGTAGGGGAACGATATTGGCCGCACTACTTCCAAGCCGTTTCCCAACGCTTGAAGCGGGGCGGTCGCGCACTTGTCCAAACCATCACCGTGAGCGACTGCGTCTTCCCGCGCTACCGAACGCGAAGCGACTTTATCCGCCAATATGTGTTCCCGGGCGGGATGCTGCCGTCGATCGCCCGCTTTCGCGAGGAAGCATCGCGGGCGGGTTTGCAGGTGCTGGACGCCTTTCCATTCGGTAAGCACTATGCGCGCACCCTACGCGCTTGGTCGGAGCGTCAGCGCAAGGCAGAAAACGAGATCCGCGCATTAGGCCACGACGACGGTTTCCTTCGCAATTGGCAATTTTACCTCGGCATGTGTGCCGCGGCCTTTGAAGTCGGACGGACGGATGTTTATCAGTTGGAGCTTGCACATGCGTAAGACAATTGTTGCAGCAGCTGTTGCCCTCTCGGTGACAGCCTCGGCATTGGCCATGACGCCTCCCTCCGAGATTGCCGCCTCGTTCAACACGACAAGGCCCTATGGGTCTGGTTCATTAAGCTGGTTGTTTCTGACTGCCTATGATGCCAGCCTTTGGACCGATGCGCCGCAATGGTCGATGAAAGAACCTTTTGCCTTGACGCTGGTCTACCGCATGTCGTTCTCGACTGAAGAACTTGTCAGCCGGACGATCAACGAGATGAAAGGAATTGCACCGGGCATCGCGGACGTCAGGCTCGACCGCTATGGTGCGGCGCTAACGCGGGCGTGGCCGCCGGTAAAGCCCGGAGATCGCATTACAGCGCTCCACACACCTGGCTCTGCGGTGCGCTTCTTTCACAACGGTAAGCCAACTGGCGACAGCCAAGATGCGACATTCGCTGAACCGTTCTTTGCCATTTGGTTGTCGCCCAATACACCGGAATCCAAACTCCGCGCAGCACTGTTGCGGCTTCCCGGTTAGCACGTGGCAGAACCAGCATTGAGCGAGCCCGTGAGCGCACGCGCCCCGCGACGATTGCCCTTTTCGATGCTGGCTGCTTATGGCGCGCCGGCAGTTGCAATGGCGATCATGCTTCTGCCAACTTACGTCTTCATTCCGGCCTTCTACACCCAGATATTGGGCCTTCCGCTCGATTTGGTCGGCTACATCATCATCGGATCGCGAGACTTCGACGCCGCTACCGATCCGTTGATCTGCCATTGGAGAGACCGAACGACAGGCCGCTTCGGTCGGCGAAAGCCTTGGAT
>JANOFD010000344.1:0-5253 GCA_031413455.1 Rhodobiaceae bacterium | reverse complement strand
CCGGGTTCGTGTTGATGTTCGCTGCAGTGCTGACACTGGTGGGGACGTTGGTTTCGGACCTGCTGTTGGGGCTGATTGATCCGCGTGTGCGCTTGGGACAGGGTCTTGAGCGATGAGTGCCGTTGAAGAGATCAAGCTGGCAAAATTTGAAACCCCAACATTTCTGGACCGGCTGTGGCGGCGCAAGGGTTCGTTTGTTGCGCTGGTTTTTTTGACCGTGCTTTATGCGGCGCTGCCTTTTGTCGAAGTGATTGCGCCCTATGGATCTGAAACGCGCAGCAACGATGCGATCTTCATGCCGCCAACCGACGTCAACTGGTTTCACGATGGCGCGTTCATCGGACCCTTTGTATACGCAACGACTTCGACGCTGGATCTCACGACATTTCAGCGGACGTTCAAGGCTGACACTTCCAAGGTGCTCAAGCTGCGGTTTCTGTGCAAAGGCGACGCGTATGATTTGTGGGGCCTGTTCCCTTCGCGATGGCATATCGTGTGTCCGCCTGATGGCGGTGGCTTGTACATTTTTGGCGCCGACCGGCTGGGGCGAGATATTTTCAGCCGCGTCATGTATGGGGCCCGCATCTCATTGACGATCGGCCTTTTCGGTGTCGCCCTGAGTTTTGTGCTTGGCTGCTTTCTGGGTGGGCTTGCGGGATATCTTGGCGGCTGGTTCGATGCCGGCGTGTTGCGGCTGATTGAGTTGTTGCGAGCGTTGCCGGAGCTTCCGCTGTGGATGGCGCTGTCGGCGGCACTGCCTGCCAACTGGTCACCGATCTGGATTTATTTTGGTATCACTTTGATATTGGGGTTACTTGATTGGCCGGGACTGGCGCGGGCGGTGCGCGCAAAAGTCTTGTCTTTGCGAGAGGAAGATTATGTCGTTGCGGCGGAGTTGTTGGGCGCCAGCCGCACGCGTGTGCTTTTCCGGCATATGCTGCCAAATTTTTCGGGGCATTTGATTGCCAGTGTCACCTTGGCTGTCCCCAGCATGATCCTGGGAGAAACGGCTCTTTCATTCCTGGGTTTAGGGTTGCGACCGCCGGTGGTGAGCTGGGGTGTTTTGCTGAGTGAGGCGCAAAACATCAGCGCCGTTGAACTCTATCCATGGTTACTGGCGCCGCTGGCTCCTGTCGTCCTGGTTGTTTTGGCGTTCAATGTTTTGGGCGACGGACTGCGCGATGCAGTCGACCCCTATAGCCATTAAGCAAAGAAACTTCACAATCTTCACATCATTGCGATGCGCAACCAGGTTGCGAAACAATTGTTTGAAGCACACTGACTGCTTTCCTATATAGGTTGGGCACGCGAACGGGGAATGCTGGGCCACATCAATGAATGACATTTCTTCATCGCGGGCAGCGCCCGGCGATATTCGGACGGTTTTGGGCATTGGCCAAAAGGTTGTGCCGTGGTGGCGGCGCTGGTGGGCGATTGCCGCCGCAGTGCTGACCCTTGGACCGATCTCCTGGATGTTGCTGCAACCAGCCACGCCGGTCGAGTACATTCGAGGCAAAGCGGAGGTCGCTACACTCCGCTCGATTGTTACGGCAACTGGAACGTTGCAACCCATCGACAAGATTACCGTGGGGGCGGAAGTTTCGGGCCGTATTGATGAAGTGCTGGCCGATTTCAATGGCCGTGTCTCCAAGGGGCAGATTATTGCCCGGATAAACACTGACGAGCTCAGGGCCCGCGCCGTCCAAACTCGCGCAACAGTGGCGCAGTTTACGGCTTCACTTGTCAAAGCCGAGAATGATCTCAAGCGTTCCATTGCTCTGCAAGACAGAGGATTTGTTTCGCATGCCGCGTATGACGGGGCGTTGGCGGCACGCAATACAGCGTTGGCGAATTTGAATAGCGCTCGCGCTCAAGCGGTTCAGTCCGAGGCGAACCTTGCAAAGGCTGCGGTCCGGTCGCCCATCGATGGCATTGTTTTGGACCGGAAAATTGAACCTGGACAGACCGTGGCCGCGGGATTTCAGACGCCCGAATTATTTGTGATTGCATCTGATCTGCGCAAACTGGAACTCACGATTGACATCGATGAAGCCGACATCGGCCAAGTTGCCCTCGGCCAGGAGGCGACATTTACCGTCGATGCCTTTCCCGTCCAAACTTTCAAAGCCAAAGTTTCCGAACTTCGCAACGCCGCGCGCACCGTTCAGAATGTGGTGACGTATCAAGGCGTTTTGAGTGTCGATAACAGCCAAGGTTTGCTGAAGCCCGGTATGACAGCGACGGCTGATATTTCAGTCAAGATCGCCGTTGACGTCATGAGTGTGCCCAATGGGGCTCTGCGGTTCACACCGCAATCAGACGAAGTTGCCAGCATGATTCCCGTGGCAACGGTCGCACCCATCGAGCCAATCTCGTCGGGAAAAGGGAAGCTCTGGACTTCGATGGCAGGCAGCAAGCCGCAATCGCGTGAGGTCACGCTTGGGATTACTGATGGGCAACGCACTCAGATTTCCAGCGCAAACGTCAAAGCCGGTGAGGAGTTCATTTTAGACATTGCTCAACCCGGTCGCGAAGGGAAATGATCGCTGCATGGCCGGCTCGTCGCTCATTCGATTTGATGGTGTGTCAAAATTCTATGGTTCAGGCGAAACCGAAGTGCGGGCGCTCGAAAATGTGAACCTTGCGATCAGTGATGGCGAGTTTGTGGCCATTATGGGCCCTTCGGGTTCGGGCAAATCGACAGCCATGAATATTCTGGGCTGTCTCGATACGCCGACAAGCGGGCGATATTTCTTTCGTGACACGGACGTTGGCACTTTGACCCGATCACAGCGCGCATTGCTACGGCGGCACTACATTGGGTTTGTTTTTCAAGGCTTCAATTTGCTGAAGAGAACAACGGCGCGCGAGAACCTGGAATTGCCGCTCATTTACCGGCGTGACTCAGCACCGCAACGGCGGGCGCAGGCCTTGCGGGCGCTCGAGATGGTGGGGTTGAGCGATCGCGCTGATCATACGTCGTCGCAGTTGTCTGGCGGACAACAGCAACGCGTGGCCATTGCGCGGGCGCTGGTGACGGAACCGGCCGTGATCTTTGCCGACGAGCCGACAGGCAATCTCGATTCAGCGCGTAGCCACGAGATCATGAAATTGCTCGACGAACTCAATCGAACGCGTAACATTACAATCGTGCTTGTCACCCACGAGGAAGACATTGCGGCCTACGCGCACCGCCAGATCAGGTTCAAGGATGGGCACATTGCCTCGGATGCTGCCACGACGAAGGGTGCGGCCTGATGTTATGGACCACACTGCAACTTGCGTTCCGTGAATTGAGAGCAAATTTGCTGCGCTCGTTGCTGACGACGCTTGGCATTATCGTCGGCGTTGCTGCGGTGGTCACGGTTGTGACGCTGGGACAGGGGCTGACACTCAAGGTCACCGCCGACATCGCGTCTATGGGGCGCAATTTGCTTTTCGTATTGCCGTTCACGCCGCAGCGTGCCGGGCCCGCCACTCCGCAGACACCCTTCAAAGTCGACGATGCGATTGCGATCGGACGCGAAATCCAAAGCGTGGCCGCGGTTGCGCCGTCGACCGTTCGCCAGACACAAGCCGTCTATGGGTCGAACAATTGGTTTGTGGCGGTGAATGGAACCACGAATCCCTATTTGATTGTGCGCGACTGGCCGATCGCACTGGGGCGCCAGTTCAGCGAAAGCGAAGAGCGCGGCGGGCGCACGGTTTGCATTTTGGGCGAGACGCCGCGCAAGGAGTTATTCGGACACCAAACGCCTTTGGGGGCCTCCATTCGATTGGGACAGACGACGTCGTGCGAAGTGATCGGTGTTTTGGCGATGAAGGGGCAGTCAACTTTTGGCCAGGATCAAGACGACATTATCCTGATGCCGATCAATGCCGTGCAGCGCCGCATGACTGGCAATGACGACGTTCAGCAAATTTGGCTTTCTGCGACGACGGCAGAGCGCGTGAAGCCCGTGCAAGACTCACTGGCTAGTTTGATGCGCGAACGTCGCAGGATCCGGCCCGGAGAGCAGGATAATTTTCTCATTCGCGATTTGCAGTCGGTGGCGACGCTTGTGCAATCAACGACCGCACTGCTGACGGCGGGACTTTCGGCGGTTGCTGCCATCAGCCTTCTGGTCGGCGGGATCGGTATCATGAACATTATGCTGGTGTCGGTGACGGAGCGGACGCGTGAGATCGGCATTCGCCTGGCGATTGGCGCCCTGGAGCGCGATGTGTTGCTGCAGTTTCTGATCGAAGCTGTGCTGTTGTCGTGTTTGGGCGGGCTGATCGGCGCGGCGCTTGGCCTTGCCGGTTCTGCCGCCATCGCCTACGCGATCGGCGTGCCGTTCGTATTCAGTCCGTGGGTGGTTGTGGTGGCTTTTGCATTCTCGGCCGCCGTAGGCGTGGTGTTCGGATTTTTTCCGGCACGAAGAGCGGCCAGCCTCGATCCGATTGATGCGCTTAGATACGAGTAGGGTTATTGCTTTGCGGGTGGAGCTGGCGGTACAGGCGTCGACGGTTGCTGGCCTTGATTGATGACCCTGAAATCGCCGGAACCCGCAATTTCTTGTGTCAGTTGGCCCGAATATGAACCCACAGTTACGTCGCCTGAGCCCATCACTTGGACGCTTGGATCAACCGCATGCCCTTTGAACAAAACGTCTCCCGCGCCGGCAATTTCAACATGGAAAGGGGTTGCCTGTCCGCCATCGATAGCGACACTTCCCGAGCCCGCGATTTCAATATCGACGGGACCATTGACGCGCGCGACGCGAATGTCGCCTGAACCCGCGACCTCGGCGCTCAGCCCGCCGGCAAGCGGACCTAAGTTAACTTCGCCAGCGCCAGCAATTTCAATCTGTGCGGCAGCTGCAGAGACGGCAGTAAGATGGCCGCCGCCGGCGATCTCGAGGTCGAGTGTTTCTTTGATTGCTCCCAAAGCAATCCGGCCCGACCCCGCGATGCTGATTTTGGCGTTTTGAACGCGGCCGAAACGGGCGGTGAGCGCATGGCCCTCCAAACTCAGTGGCGCGTCCAGATCTCCGGCGATGACAGAGCCGATCATGTCTTCGATGTCGTAGGGTGTGCCTGCTGGGGCCGTGATGCGCAATTTCAAATCTTGGGCTTTGCGTTCGCGTGACCACATATTGAACAGGTTCCAGGGGAACCAGGCTTCTTCCTCGTCCTTGTCGAGTCGTAGAAACACTTCGTCGCCTACGATGCGAACCTGCAGTTCTTTCATCGTGTCGGGCGCACCGTTTG
>JANOFD010000343.1:0-7886 GCA_031413455.1 Rhodobiaceae bacterium | reverse complement strand
GGACAAGATGGCGAAGAAATTTCACGTCTATGCGCCGTTGCTGCCGGGCTACGGCGACAGCCAGGAATGCCCGACGCTGCGAGACATGCTCGACTTCACGCTGCACACACTCGACGTCGTCGAAGCACTCGGCCTGAAAGACCCCATCCTCAGCGGCCACTCGATGGGTGGCATGATCGCGGCCGAAATGGCATCGATCGCGCACAACGATTTCACCAGACTGGGGCTCATTTGTCCGGCGGGCCTGTGGATCGACAAACACCCCATCGCCGACTTGTTTGCGATGCTTCCCTACGAAATGCCAGCTTACCTCTTTCACGATGTCGAGATGGGCACGAAGTTGATGACGGCGGGCGTCGCTCTCGACAATCCCGAGTGGCTCAAAGGCTTCCTGGTGATGAACGCGCGCCAAATGGGCACGGCCGGAAAGCTCCTTTTCCCGGTCCCCGACCGCGGCCTCAGCGAACGACTTTATCGGATCAAGGCGAAAACACTTCTCGTCTGGGGCGCCAGCGACAAGCTGATCCCGCCCATCTACGGCGAAGCCTTTAAGAAGGCGATCAAAGGCGCACAGCTTGCTATCATTCCGAAGGCGGGGCATTTGATCAATCTGGAGCAGCCGGACGAATTGGTGTCAACACTCGGTCAGCTCAATTGAAAACCTGATAGGGCAGCGGCATCGAAAGGCTCATGATCATTCTCACTGGAGCCGCAACGCGACCGCGCTGATAATGGACTCGATGCCCAGCAAGAGTTGTCCTTCATTGAGCACGGACCCGCATACGATAGTGTGCCCGGCCGCCTTCAGGCGCTGGACTTGGCTTTCGAGATATGGGACGTGAACGAACCCGGCGACTTTCGGTCCGCTTACCTCCGCCGCCGCCATCAATTTGTAGAACAGCATATTGCAGACGTAGTCGCCGGCATCGTCGGACCGCTCCATGGGAACGCCCGCTTGTTGCAAGCGCCCTGCAATCTCCTTCAACGGCAAGCGCGAGGGATAAAGCGCCGGCCCATGCTGGTTGACGCAACCCGTGCCGGAGCAGGCACCGGTAAAGTCCGGCCGGTCCGTGGCAACGCAATTGCGGGCGGTCGACTCGAGCGTGACACCCATAGCCTTGGCGCTGAGCCCGAACGACACCACGGCCTCGGGCTGCAACGCCGACAATAACGGAAACATGGTGGTGCTCCACATCTCGAACGTGACCGGCAAAGTCCGCACCACCAAGCGCGCACCGGCTGGCTGCCAACCCGTTCGTTCAAGCTCCTCCATCGCCCAAGCCGTCGGGTTTTCGGGTGCACCGGGAAACGCAGAAAACCCTGTGGCGAGGATAAGCGGCGGTTTCATCTACCCTTTGCCTTTCGCGCTGGCGCCTTGGTGAGAAGGTTGGCATGCGCAGTCTTGAGCGCACTCTCAGCCGTCCTTGCGTCCATGAACTTCAGGTGCAGCCACGTCGCGCCCTTGTCGCCCCAGGCATTCGGGATGCGTTGAAACATCTTTGGTTCCGCCGCCGTCATCATCTCCTGTTGCTCGGGCGTCAACTTCACCATCGCCCGCCCGTCTTTCTCGGACAGTGTCGAAAAAATCTTTCCGCCCGCGCGAAACGATGCCAGCTCGAAGTGCGGCGCCTCAATCGCATCGGGCATCGACATAGCCAGTTTGCGAAAGGCCGCGACCGATATCATGCTACGGCGTGACCACATTGAAGTTCGGCTGCACCGGATCGATCAGCCCAATCAGCTCGGCATAGGCGTCGCTCTTGCCCGAGACCTTCACCGCACCCGTCGCCGTCTTTAGCGTCAGCGGCACGCCCGCAAGCAGCGTCTCCAGCAGATCCGAGCGCTTCATCGTTGCCGTCGCGTCCGCCTTGTCGTCGACGATCCCTTCCTCGTGGATGAGAACGCCGTTTTCGATGGTAAGCAAATGCTTCTCGTTCACATCGCTAAGCACGAGATTGATCTTCAACGACTTGCCAACCGAGCGTTCCGAATTGAATCGGACCGCGGCAAAGTCGAGCATCATCGTCGTCGGCGTCGCCCGCACCAGCGCGGCACTGAAGCGCTGAATGCCGGCATCGACCACGCCATGACGGAGCTCCTGCGCGCCGGTCAGATAGATGTTGCGCCACGTGCCGGCCTCTGCGCGATAGCCGAGCTGCGTGTACACGTCGGCCAGCATCTCCTTCGCCTTCGTATTGCCGGCATCGGCGAAGACGACATGATTGAGCAGCATCGCGGCCCAGCGATACTCGCCCGTCTTCGCCGCGGCGCCGGCCTTCCCGATCACTGCGTCAGCGCCGCCCATCGCCTCCACGTAGTGCGTGCCAGCCGCCACCGGCGGCAGCGCGTTCAGCGACGACGGATTGGCATCGTACCACCCCATGTAGCGCTGATACACCGCCTTCGAGTTATGACTCATCGTGCCGTAGTAGCCGCGATTGTACCACTCGTGTGCCAGCACATCGGGCAGCTGCAACTGTTCGGCAATCTCGACGCCGGTCAGCCCGTTGTTCATCAATCGCACGGTCTGATCGTGCAGGTACTTGTACGCGTCGCGATGCTTGGCCAAAAAATTCTTGATAACGCCGGTGCCGAAACGCGGGATGCCGTGCGCGGCGAACATCACGTCGCTGGTGTCGCCGTAGAGCCGGATCGATTGCGTTAGATAATCCGCCCAATCCTTCGCATTGCGCACAAGTGCGCCGCGCGCCGGCAGCAGATTGTGAATCGTCGCATTCGCGTTCTCCGCCATGAAAAGCGCGCGCATCTGCGGCAGATGAAAGTTCATCTCCGCCGGCGCTTCCGTTCCCGGCGTTACCTGGAAGACCATCGTCACGCCATCGACCGTCATCTGGGTGCCGGTCCTGGAAATGATGTCCGTCGGCGCGATCAGCGAAATGGCGCCGCTCGAAATCCCGGGGCCAAGCCCCGACGTCATCTCGCCCTCGACGCCGCGCGGCAACGTGGTTCCGAACTGGAATCGCGCGCGGCGCGTCATTGCTGGCCCCGCGATCACGTTCTCTGAGATCGAGTGCTCCATAAAGCCTTCGGGCGCGATTATCTTCACGCGGCCCGCTTTCACGGCCCCCTCGGTCGTGACGCCCATGACGCCGCCGAAATGGTCCGCGTGGCTGTGCGAGTACACGACGGCGACAACCGGCTTGTCGCCCACGTGCTTCTTGACCAGCGCCAACGCTGCCTTTGCCACCTCAACGGTCGTCAACGGATCGACGACAATGTATCCTTGGCCGGTCTGGATGAACGACACAGTCGACACGTCGAATCCGCGCACCTGATAGATGCGCTCGGCCACCTTGAAGAGGCCGCTCTTCGTCACCAGCTGCGCCTGCCGCCACAGGCTTGGGTTTGCGCTTTCCGGTGCCTCGCCCTTCAGGAAGTCGTAGGACGCGAGATCGAACACGACCTTGCCGCTCTCGTCCTTGATCTTCGGCTCATCCAGCGTCGCCACAAACCCGCGCGCCGCAAAGTCGAAGTCCTGCTTGTTGGAGAACGGCAGCTCCTTCAGGATATTCTCGCGCGCCTCCTTCGTGGAGGTCGTCGCCTCCGCCACCACGTCTTGCGGAATACTGGGCGCCGGCGCACCCAGGATCATCGGCAGCACGCCGCGAAATATGAAGGCAAACCCGATCAGAAGCGCGGCTGTAACTGCCACCCCGATCCCAAGTCCGCGTGCAAACGATCCCATAGTGCAGTCCCCTTTTTTCCTCAGCAGACATTAAAAGCTTTTTTTCTGCCGCACCATCCAAAAGATCACATTGTCCAGCACAAATGCCACCCTCCTGGAGACCCATTTCTTCACCATTCGCGGTTCCTCAATTTATGAGCAAACACACGCTTGGCCATGCGGCCAAATTTCCTGTTGCGTTCATGCGCCACGGCAATACTTTCCGAATTTCGCCGCTCCTCACGTTGCAGCTTGCCGAAACGCTTCACCCGCTCGGCGTCCAGTGTCCCCGCATCCAGCGCCGCTTGCACCGCACAACCGGGCTCGCCCTCATGGCCGCAATCGCTGAACCGGCAGGCGGCAGCCAACCCGGCGACATCGGAGAACACTTCGGCCAATCCTTCCGCCGCATCGACGATCTGCAACTCGCGCATACCGGGCGTGTCCATCAGCCATGCACCGCATTCCAGACGGTAAAGCGTGCGCCCTGTCGTCGTGTGCCGCCCACGCGCATCGTCCTCGCGAATGCCTTGCGTATGCAGAAGCGCCTCACCACGCATGCTATTGACAATCGTTGACTTGCCCACGCCCGACGATCCCAGCAGCGCCAAGGTCTGCCCGCGTCCAAACCAAGGCTCCAGACATTCAAGGCTCAGCGGCTCGCGTGCATCGAACGCCTCGACCACCAATCCCCGCATCAACCGGCGGGCCGCAGTCAAGAAGGGCTCAACGTCATTGGAAAGATCAGCCTTGGTAATTACCACCACCGGCGTCACCTCGGCCTCCGCCGCCAGCGCCAAATAGCGCTCAAGCCTTGCCACATTGAAATCCTGGTTCGCCGACGTAACCAGCAGCAGCGTATCCACATTCGAAGCGATCAGCTGCACTCGCCGCCCGCTGCCTGCACTTTTCCGCTTGAACACGCTGCGCCGTTCAAGCAGGCGCGCCGGACGCTTGCTTGCCACATCAAGCAATAGCCAGTCACCAACCGTCGCCTGCACTTCGTCATCTTCTGAAGGCGCAAACGGCAGCACCCGTCCGTCATACTCTGGTCCCGCGACATCAAGCGCATCGCGGTGCACCACCAAGACCCGCACGGCCAGGTAAGCCGCATCGTCGTCCGTCAACTGCGCTTGAAAATGAGCGCCCCATCCAAAGTCCTTCAATGTCAATTGCTTCACAGCTTTATCATCCAGCTTGCAGGCAAGCCTGCGCAAGTTCATAGGCTCGCGAAAACCGCGAACGGCGAATTTGGACTGGACGAGAAAAGAGTTAGCGACGACCGCTAGGCGCGCAACGCTTGCGCAAGGCCAGCCCGAAGGGAAATGGTTACAATGGTCATGACTTCCTCCTTCAGCTTGACAACAGGAGTTGACCTTATGCCATCTGGCGCTGCCACACGCCAGAAAATCTTGAAAGCGCCCCGCGCGGGCATTTCCCGGTGCGCCACAAGTAGAACCCTCGCCACGACCCGTAACACCGTTACATTGGCCAAGAACTGCGGAAATCTCCGTCACAACAGCCGTCATTTGTGTACGCACAGGTTTTTGGCCACCGATTCAATTATCAAGTCGCAGCGAAAAGGCGAAGGTGTCGCCGGAATCAAAGAATTTCTATGGCTCACAAATGCCTGGCCACTGGGCGCCATCCTCATAGCGGACTCCGCAAAGATTTCGTGTGCTTTGTGACTTGGCGGTCAATCTGAAACGGCGCCGCAAGGTGGTGGTGATTGTTCCAGTTGAGTGAAACGCCCGACCGGCTGTAAACCATTTTGGTGGCGCGAAATCGACCTGGGGTGTGTATGCGCAAACGCATGCAGATATACATATAAGGAAAAAAAATCGTTTCATTTCAATCTGTTAATTCATAAAGGCTTATCTGCAAGTTACCTGCAAGGCCAACTGCATGCAGGTATCGCGAGCACCGCGGTGAGGAGCAGGTACTCGTTCTGTCCGAATTCACGCGCTCCCCTCCCGCCCCGCCTGCCAGGACGGGTTTGCCCAACCTATTCAATGTTCAAGTCGCAGCGGAAGGTTGGGTCCAGATAACCCCCACTCCGAAGCAGGAACAGATATAGAACAATTTGACGAAGCGCAAGCAGAAATCGGAAGGGTGCGCCGATTTGCCCGGCCATGCGCCGGACCGGGCCACACTGCGCGATCAATTTGCGGCGTTGAAGGTTTAAGCCTTCACCACCACGTGCGAACTCCGGTTGATCAGGGACAGTATCCGCAACAGATCTGGCCGTTTGAAGGCAATACAGCCGGCCGTTGGTGCATAGTTCTTTCGCGCGACATGAAGGAAGATGGCGCTTCCTGCGCCCCGTACCACTGGCCCGTCGTTATAGCCCACGACAACGATGAGATCGTAGAGACGGTCCGTCCGCCACAACGCCTCGGCGCTGGCCGTGTAGGGCAGGCTGACACTTTGGTTGTAACGAGGGTCCGCGGGCGCATCGCACCAGCCGTCGTTCTTCCGCAGCGCCCGCCGCGAGAGTAGAGTTTTAGGCGCGGCAATACGGTCCGCGCGAAAAAGCACTTCGCGCAATGGCCAACGCCCCGCAGGCGTGGCGCCGTCGCCTTCCCGCTTTACCGCGCGCACGCCGCCTGCGCCGAGGGCGCAGCGAAAGCGCAAACCGCCGATGCGCGCGAAGCCATTTGCGGAGACTACCAAATCGCGCGGTCCCCGGTCCTTCAGCGCCATCAGGAATCCGGCAGCCCCCGCCGTCGTCAGCACAGCTCGTCGTGATAGAATGGTGTTCACATGTTCACCGTTGTTGGAGACATCGGAATGCGAACCTCGCCGTTTTCGGAGGATCATCGTGTGAAATGGCTTGATGCGCAAGCTCCGAAATGTTGTGGAGTCACCAGCAACCATAGAGCAAGCGTCATGACTAAGACGTCCGCCATTCTCGGCTCCATAGCGTTTTTTCTCATAGCGCCGGGTACATTGGCGGGCGCGCTGCCCTGGCTTATTTCCAAGTGGGAGTTCGCAGCTCCGATGGCGGGCGTCGAGGCCAGTCGCGGTGTTGGCGCGGTGCTGATCGCCCTCGGCCTCATCCCGTTGATCGACTCATTCCGGCGCTTTGCGATGGAAGGGTTGGGCACGCCTGCACCCGTTCTGCCAACGCAACGCTTGATCGTCAGCGGCTTTTATCGCCACGTGCGAAATCCCATGTATGTGGGAGTGATCGCGGTCGTGCTGGGCCAAAGTATTCTGTTCGGCAACGCAGCGCTGTTGGCCTACGCCGCCATCATTTGGCTTGGCTTCCATATTTTCGTGATGGCCTACGAAGAACCAACACTCAAGCGCGTGTACGGCTCCGAGTACGATGTCTACTGCCAGAATGTCCCGCGCTGGCTGCCGCGACTGAGTGAGTATACACCGGCGTAAACGCCGTCCCCTCGCCCTTTTTTGCTTTCGCAAAAAAGGGCGGGGGGTCAGCTTCGGCACTTCCAACGGAGGACACGCCGCGTAAAATTCTTCCTACCGATCTTGCTCTTTCCGCTTCTCGTTGAAAATGCGCCTCGGCATTCTCCCCGCCACCTTTGCCCTCACTTTCGACCCGGCAATCGCCTGAGAATTGGCTTGCTCCTCGCCCTGCAGCTTTTGATAGCGCATCAGACGCAGATCATCGACCACCCCCGCCGTCACCGCCTCTTGCACTGCACAGCCAGGCTCATTCAAATGCGTACAATTGGAAAATTTGCAGGTCGCGGCCAACGCCACCAGATCGTCAAACACTTCGTCAACACCCTGCGCCACATCCAGCAACTGCAACTCGCGGATACCGGGCGTATCCATCAACCAGGCGCCGTTCGAAAGGCGATGCAGCGAGCGCGCCGATGTCGTGTGGCGGCCTTTGTCGCCGCCCACGCGGCTGCCCTGGGTTGCCTGCAACAGTTGGCCCATCAAGCTGTTGACCAGCGTAGATTTTCCGACCCCCGACGAACCCAGTAACGCCAGCGTTTTTCCGCGCCCCAACCAAGGTTCAAGTTGCTTGCCCACGTCGGCATTCTTGGCATTGATCGCTTGGACCGCAATCCCCGGCTGCATCTCCTGCACGGCCTCGACGAAGGGTGTTATGTCATCCGACAGATCGGCTTTGGTGATCAACACCACCGGCGTAGCACCTGCTTCTGCCGCCAATGCCAGGTACCGTTCAATGCGCGCCAGGTTGAATTCCTGATTGGCCGAAGTG
>JANOFD010000342.1:0-1535 GCA_031413455.1 Rhodobiaceae bacterium | reverse complement strand
GGCCTTATCGCCTTCTATCACCACTTTCGAAGCAAACGTTCCTTGCGGCCACCCCATCAGTTGCGCAAGCATTTGACCGGTTTGATTGCAGTCGTCGTCAATCGCCTGTTTACCGAGAATAACAAGTTGCGGACCTTCGACTTTGGCAATGGCTGCCAATATCTTCGCGACTGTTAAGGGTTCGACATCCTGACTGCCCGTGTTCACAAGAATGCCGCGGTCGGCACCCATGGCAAGCGCCGTACGGATCGTCTCCTGCGTTTCCTTCGGCCCCACCGACACGGCAATGATCTCGGTGACAACACCCTTCTCTTTCAGCCGAATGGCTTCTTCGACGCCGATCTCATCGAAGGGATTCATCGACATTTTTACATTGGCGAGATCGACACCCGTTTGGTCCGCCTTGACGCGGATTTTCACGTTGTAGTCGACGACGCGCTTGATCGCTACAAGCACCTTCATCCGGCTAATATCTCCGCTGGGGCCGCAGTCCCAAACAAACTGGAAAATCAAACCTGGTAGACAAAAATCGGCCAAATCACACCGACAGCGCCCCCAGAATCTTCTGCAATTGTGCGCTGCACAAATTACGTGCAAGTGCGAAGGGTGTCAACGAATCGTAAGAAAACCCCGCGAACCCTGCCTAAATTGGCAGAGTTCGCATGGCGGTCTAGCTTTGTTGCGCACCGCCCAAGGTGGGCTGGCCACTTCTTTTGAAGACAAAGACCAGCACTACCCCGGCGAGGAAGCCCCCTATGTGTGCCCACCAGGCCGTGTCGCTGTTGTCTTGCATCCACACCGAAAAAATCTGGAAAGCAAACCACGCGCCGATCGCCAGGTAGGCCGGAACCTTGAGCGGTATTCGTCCAAAGGCCAGCGTCCACATTTTAACCCGTGGATAAAGGATGACGTAAGCGGCGACCACGCCACCAATCGAACCAGAAGCACCGATGAGCGGCCCTTCAGACCCTGGGTTTGCATAGCTGTGCGCCAATCCGGCGATAACACCACATATCAAATAGAACAGCAGAAAGCGGAAGAAACCCATGGCGTCTTCGACGTTGTCGCCGAAAACCCAAAGAAACAGCATGTTTCCTGCAAGGTGCCACCAATCGCCATGCAAGAACATGTAAGTCAGCAAGGTCACTTCAGGCGGGAGCAGTGCAAATTCCGCCGGCAGCTTCACGTTGCCCAGCAATGAAGTCGGAATCACTCCCGCCGACATCGCAATACGCACGAGCTCAGCTTCGACCAACGAATCCTGCCAGATAAAAACGAACACATTGATCGCAATCAACATCAAGGTAGCGTATTGAAACGAAATGACTTTAAGCGGGTTGTCGTCTTTAAGTGGCAGAAAAACCATGAGAGCCTCAGTGTGCTAGAGCCGACCGTCAAGCCACACTCTACCGGACTGCGCTGCAACAGGCGAATGAGAACCTAAACCCAGCCCGCGCTCGCCCGGTTCGAGGGGGCCTGTGAGCCGCAGGCAGGCCGGCCCTGAAAAATCATTTTTCACTTGCGCCGCGCAATAT
>JANOFD010000341.1:0-2682 GCA_031413455.1 Rhodobiaceae bacterium | reverse complement strand
GGCTATTATCTGTTATTTTTTGTTACTTGTTTACTAAAAGACTTTTTTCATTCAACTTTTCCAAACGCACCGATCTTCCACTACCCAGCCCAAACAAAGCAACCGGTATAGCCCTCCTTGCCACTTTCCTTATGGCAGTATCAAGCTGGCACGTGGTACTTTCAAGGACAGCCTTTAGGGCCAACCTTATACCGCTGTTTGCCAGCGGCGAATTGACGGGTCTTGGTCTGAAAGAAGCCAAGGACCTGGTTGAGGCTGCACCTAAGGAAGTGAAGCCTGACGTGCCAAAGCTTGCAGCGGAAGAAATGAAGAAGAAGCTGGAAGCCGAAGGCGCAAAGGTGTCGTTGAAGTAAGTGCTGGCTTGCGGCATGGCGCTGCGAAGCCAGAGAGAAATGTGAAGCGTAATTTCACCGTCCGCGGGGGTTTTCTTGCGGGCGGTGAGAGTGTTTCGCCGTTGCACCGGAGTGCTTTCAAGCCGGGGTGACGAAAAGTGCAGGCGCTGTTCGATAAGGATGGTGTTTGAGCTTGAGAGCAACAGGCCAGACGAGATTTAGCTCAAGGATTAAACATGGCGTTGTCGTTCACGGATCGCAAACGGGTACGCAAGAATTTCGGACGGATCGCGGAGATTGCGCAGCTGCCGAACCTTATTGAGGTGCAGCGCGAATCTTACGCGAAATTCTTGCAAATGTTTGAGAGACCGGAGGCTCGAGATAACTCCGGACTTGAAGCCGTATTCCGTTCGGTGTTTCCGATCACCGATTTTTCGGAATCTTCACGGCTTGAATACGTGACCTATGAATTTGAAGATCCGAAATACGACGTCGAGGAATGCCGTCAGCGCGGAATGACTTTCTCTGCGCCGTTGAAGGTCAAGTTGCGATTGATCGTGTTTGAGGTTGATCTGGAAACGCAGGCCAAGTCGGTCAAAGACATCAAAGAGCAGGATGTCTACATGGGCGACATGCCGCTGATGACGGATTTGGGCACGTTTATCGTCAATGGTACCGAGCGCGTGATTGTCAGCCAGATGCACCGCTCGCCTGGTGTGTTCTTCGATCACGATAAGGGTAAAACGCACTCGAGCGGCAAGTTGCTGTTTGGCGCACGCGTTATCCCGTATCGCGGGTCGTGGCTGGACTTCGAGTTTGACGCCAAAGACATCATGTTCGTACGCATCGACCGGCGCCGCAAACTGCCGGTGACATCACTGCTGTTTGCGCTTGGGTTGACGGCTGAGGACATCCTGGCTCAGTTTTACAAGCACGTGCATTACAAGCAGACGAAGGAAGGCTGGGTAACGCCGTACGATGCAGACCGGTTGCGCAATTTCAAGTCGAGCTACGACATCAAGAATGCGAAAACCGGAGAAGTGGCCATTGAAGCTGGCCGCAAGCTGACACCACGCGCCTCGCGCAAACTTGCCGACGAAGGGTTGAAGCAACTTTTGGTGCCGCCAGATGAGCTGTTCGGACGCTATCTAGCGCTTGACATGGTCAACTCGGAAACCGGCGAGATTTATGCCGAGGCGGGTGACGAGGTCACGGAAGAACTCCTGGAGGATCTGGACAATTCAGGCTTCGACGAGATTGTGGTGCTCGACATCGATCATGTGAACACCGGACCATATATCCGCAACACATTGATGGCAGACAAGAATCAATCGCGTGAACATGCCTTGATCGACGTCTATCGGGTCATGCGTCCGGGTGAGCCGCCGACGCTTGATACGGCCGATACGCTTTTCAACAGTCTGTTTTTCGACTCTGAACGGTACGACCTTTCCGCGGTTGGCCGGGTTAAAATGAATTCGCGGCTGAGCCTGGATGCGCCTGATACGCATCGCACGCTGCGGAAAGAAGATTTGCTTGCGGTGGTGCGCATCCTTCACGATCTACGTGATGGCAAGGGTGAAATCGACGACATCGACAATCTGGCCAACCGGCGCGTCCGTTCGGTCGGCGAGTTGATGGAAAACCAGTACCGAATCGGTTTGCTGCGCATGGAACGGGCGATCAAAGAACGGATGAGCTCGGTCGAAATCGATACGGTGATGCCGCACGATCTGATCAACGCCAAGCCGGCTGCGGCCGCAGTACGTGAATTCTTCGGGTCATCGCAATTGTCCCAGTTCATGGACCAGACCAATCCCTTGTCGGAGATCACGCACAAGCGCCGCTTGTCCGCTCTCGGGCCGGGTGGCTTGACGCGTGAACGTGCAGGCTTTGAAGTGCGCGACGTTCATCCGACGCATTATGGCCGCATCTGTCCGATTGAAACGCCGGAAGGTCCGAATATCGGGTTGATCAACTCGCTGGCGACCTATGCGCGGGTCAACAAATACGGCTTCATTGAAAGCCCCTACCGCCGGGTGAAGGACGGCAAGGTGACGAACGAAGTCATCTACCAGTCGGCGATGGAAGAGGCGAAGTACGTAATCGCACAGGCGAACGTGCCGCTTGACGCTCGCGGCCGGTTCATCGACGACCTGATTACGTGCCGGAAGGGTGGTGACGTGTTGCCGATGCCGGCCGACCGCGTCGAGTTCATGGACGTGTCGCCACGGCAAATTGTGTCGGTGGCGGCGGCGTTGATTCCGTTCCTTGAGAACGACGACGCCAACCGCGCGCTGATGGGATCGAACATGCAACGGCAAGCCGTGCCGTTGCTCGAGTCGGAAGC
>JANOFD010000340.1:0-5011 GCA_031413455.1 Rhodobiaceae bacterium | reverse complement strand
TTGAACGACGGGCTGCGAAAAAGGTTAGCCATCGCACGTCACAAACGACATGGACAAAGCACGGGGGAAGCTACGCACATGCAGGTGACAGTTACGAATGCCGCATGGGTGAAAAGGTTGTTGCGACGATTCGGAAAGTCTCAAACCACTCGCAATACGAACGTCACATTTATGAATCCACGGTGCAGGGAAAGAAGTTTGATTCATTCGAGAAAGTGAACGTCGGTAAGCAAAAAATTGAGGCCGAACTACTGCGTCTAGGATTGCTAATTGATGACTGATCCGCTTGTTTTAGCGCTTACCCTGAAACCCACGCTGAGCAGCGTTCGTTTCCTGTAATTCTTAACCCGACCGAAGCCTCAAGATGTGACGCAGTGTCCGTGGACGGAACGGCTGCACTTCCGCCTGTTTGGCGGGTGCCGAATCCTCTAATTCTCCTTTCGCAAAACAGAAGGCGCCGACGCGAATCTGCGGGGCTGTCTCAAGTAGAGCTTGCTGACCGCTGCGATTTCGACCGCACTGGAGGCGACTCTCAGAGGCAGGCCACCGCCTCAGTTCCGTCGCTCTGCAACAACCGTCGCCCACCGCTTGATGGTATTCTGATGCGCCCAAATCCACGCGCGCAAATCTTCTGTCGCTTTCATTCCAATTAGAACATCCGCGCGCTGCGCGTCAAAACCGGAAACGTTGTCGATACTTGGCGTTTCCGCGACAATCATCAAGCCAGCCTTGCCATTTGCCCGCTTGTTGATAGTCGGAACGAGCCGGTAAGGGCTGCCCGCTAGATCGGCTCCCATCGTACCCGCCAATGCTGTGAAGTGATCGCCCCAACCGTAGAAATTGACGTTGGCGTTACCTTCACGAAGCTGATGCACAATTCGCATCTGCGGAAGGAAATCCCAACTCGGCAGCACTTCTGGAGAAAAGATCATCGTCTTGCTCTCGCCGGGCCGCCCTTCCTTCAACATTGCAGCGCCCGGTTTCAGTGTGGGAAACTTCTCTAAAGCCAGCGCAACGTATTTGCCATTGAATTGCTCAATGACAGGAAGCGGAACGACCTCATAGCCGCGTCGAGATTTTGTAATCGCTTGCTCTAACATCTCACAACGATGCTGTAGACGTGCGCCAAGTTCACCTGGCTGGCGAGCGCGCTCCGCTAGAAAACTAAAAATCTCTTCGTAAGAAATGCTCAGATCAAATTTGGAAGCAAATCTCGCGTACTGTCGAGCATATTGTGTCGGACAAACTAGAACGGTGTATGCAGATTCCGCCTCGCCGCTGGAAACAAGCAACGCTGCCTCGGCGCGATAGGACTCCGCTTGTTCGAACTGCTCGGTAGTATCGAGTTTGTTCTCAATCAGAACAAAGGTGGCGCGGCCGGACGTCAGAGTCAACTTGAGACAAATATCGATCTCCCTTCGATTGTATGTCCGCCGCTTGCTGTGTATCACATCGCTCAACGTAAAATCGATGACGGAGTCCATAGCTTTGGTCACCTTAACACTTAGCCAGCGAACAAAGTCCGGGCTGCATTTAAACTCCTCGACAAGCAACAAATCGACATCTCGCTCTGTTGCGTGCGTAAGCGTTAAAATACCGTCCATCCTAGCGCTCCTGTTCGTGCAAAATCTACCGACGACGGTTACAGTATAAGCAGGCGCCTCTGATGGAGACAACCTGACGTGGCTACAATGGAGATGTATTGGGCTCGGAGAATTGATCGGACATGTCGGCAGGACGCAGTAGTCGCCTCCTCCCGCATTGAGAGCTGCGCTGAAGGGGATGCTCACATGTCTTAGAATAGAGCTTGTGCCTCATCCGTGCAGGAAAGAGCCTGAAATGCTCGAAGATTACGGCGTAAGTTTGCATCTCGATCTGGTATTTCGGGCGAAAAATGGTATAGTGGGCAACTGAGAAATGACTATCTGCGTTACTTTGGGCATAACCCCGAAAGAATGGACAACTACTGGCTAGGGTTTATCCCTGAAGCCAGTGGAAGTGTGCCCCGGCATGGGTGATTACGTGCCGGGGCATTCTTTATTTGCTCTGTTCAGCCCATGCTAAAACTCGGCGTCGATTTGCGAAATTCGATGACGTGCCTGAACTCTTGTGATCGCGTTTCTAGCCACGGAACGCTACGCTCTCCAACAGCTTTGGGGCTTCCAGCTGATCCCGGCGCAGACCTAGGCATTCCGGATGATTGCCTTGCGCGGCTGCAAGCTTCGCCAAGACGACCACGGTGGGATTTCTGATCTCACGCACCTTTTCGCTCATGGAGGTGCGATGTGCTTTCGATCCAAAAGTCGAAAATCACGTTTAGATCGATGGAATGCGTGGACATGATACATATTCCCGCCGACTTGGCGGCCTGCTAAATTCGCGGGACCCACCTCTATGGGGCAGGCTCGCACCGCGCCTTCATCTGGTAAGCTCTCCCCGCCCTCAAAAAATCGCATACCCGCCGTCGACGAGGAACGTGTCCCCGCTGTGGAAGGCAGAGGCATTGCTGGCGAGATAGACTGCGATGCCGCCGAAATCTGCGGGCTCGCCCCAGCGGCGCATGGGCACGCGCGGAATGACCTTCTCGGCGAAGGCTGGTGAGCTCTGCGCGCCCGCCGTCATGCCGGTTGCGATCCAGCCGGGCAGGATGGTGTTGGCCCGCACCCCGTCGCGCGCGAACTCGACGGCGATGGAGCGCATCATCGACATGACGCCGCCTTTGCTCGCTGCATAATGCTCGTGGAGCAACCGCGCAAAAGCGTCCAATTTGGTGTCTCTTACCAGTACTCACAAACGCGCTTGCTTACCCGGATTTTGCTTACCCTCGCGCATCAAGTATTGACACGCATAACGTCATGGGGTATAATCGGTCATGATCCAAAGCTTTGCAGACCCGGAGGCAGAGAAAATCTGGTTGGGCCAGCAGAGTCGAAAATTGCCGTCTGACATTCAGGCATCAGCGCTTCGAAAGCTGCGTTTGCTGAACCAGGCGCGCATTTTGAACGACCTGCGCGTGCCGCAGGGTAATCGCCTGGAAGCGTTGCGTGCGGACCGCGCCGGTCAACACTCTATCAGGATCAACACTCAATGGCGTATCTGTTTCAACTGGCGTGAAGGAGGACCGGCAAATGTCGAAATCGTCGACTACCATGACTAGGGCAGCGCTTTTGCCCAACCCAACGCCGGGCGACATTTTGCTCGAGGAATTCCTGAAACCGATGGAGCTCAGTCAAAGCGCATTGGCGCGCGCTGTGCACGTATCTCCGCGCCGCATCAATGAGATCGTGTTGGGCAAACGCGCCATAACGGCAGACACCGACCTTCGCCTGGCCCGCTATTTCGGAATATCGGAAGGCTTCTTCCTCGGTTTGCAGGCGGACTACGACCTCATGCAACGCCGGCGCGAGATCAGCACCGAACTCAAAACGATTTCCCCCCGCGCCGCATGATTTCCCGCTGAGGAGAGTCAGTGATTTTGGACTGAACCAGCCGGCAAAAATTCAATGAATGCGTTGACATGATACATATTTCCGTCGGCTTGGCGGCCTGCTAGATTCGCGGGACCCTGCTCGATAGGGCAGGCTCGCGACCCGCGCCTCCGCGCATTCAGGGGACACGTAATCAATTGTTTCTAACGTGCAGCAAGGCATGAAGCGCGCGTTTTTGACTCATATCCGGGTATCCGTGCCCTATCTTTTCTTCGCATAGGCCCATGATACTCCTCGCTCGCCTGCCATCGCCTCAGCCAAGCTTCAATGTGTCGTGCGCTTGCGCGCATGCCTTGCGCAAGTCGTCCAAGCGATTGCGGACCACATCGACGATGATAGACGTGTCCAGATCGTCGTATTTGTGCCGAATGAAGTTTCCGATTCCCCGAATGCCGGGCCAGTCGATTTCAGGCGCGAGTTTTGAGGCGAGTTCGGGGTTGAGCCTGTCCAGACGCATTGCGGCTTCGCTGATGGAGAGCAATTGCCGTTCAATAGCGCTGCGCCCTTTGGCATCGTGGAGTATCGCTTGCTCCGCCCCTCCCGCTTCGGCGACCCAAGTGGTGATCAGAGCAATGGCGTCAATGATATCGCGAAAGCATTTGGCCGCTCGCTCAGAAGACATCGACACGATCTCGTTGAATTGCGGCTCGAAGCGTGGGCTGTTTCACCGGCTCCACCACAACATCGACCGATAGTCCGCTAAAGCCTTCGTCAAGAAGCGTCTGTACGCCGCCAAAGTCGATCAAGTCTAGCCGCCGCCCTTCAACCGGGGTGACCACAATGTCGATGTCGCTTGCGGCGCGGGCATCATTGCGGCCGACCGATCCGAAGATCGCCGCATGCGCAATGCCCCGCGCCTCAAGGCGGCGGCGCAGCTCACGTAAGACAAGGATTGCGCGATCTAAGTTCATGGCTCCGTCTGGCTATCATAAAAAGCGCTTGCGAATAACCCCCCCGCCTTGGCGATTTCAACGGGTTAATTAGGGAACGCATCGACATGATACCGGACTGCCCCCCCTGCCCTCAGAATATCGCATACCCGCCATCGATCAGGAACGTGTCGCCGCTGTGGAAGGCCGAGGCGTTGCTGGCGAGGTAGACTGCGATGCCGCCGAAATCGGCCGGCTCGCCCCAGCGGCGCGCTGGCACGCGCGGGATGACCTTTTCGGCGAAGGCTGGCGAGCTCTGCGCGCCCGCTGTCATGTCGGTTGCGATCCAGCCCGGCAGGATGGTGTTGGCCCGCACGCCGTCGCGCGCGAACTCGACGGCGATGGAGCGCATCATGGAAATCACCCCGCCTTTGCTCGCCGCGTAGTGCTCGTTGCGCGCCGCACCTTCGATGGCCGCCAGGCTCGCGATGCCCACCAGCGAGCCGCCCTTGTCGCCGCGCCCCGCGCGCTCGCGCATGTGGCGGGCTGCTTCACGCATCGTGAAGAACACGCCGTCGAGGTTGACCGCCAAGACCTTGCGGTATTGCTCGGTCGTCATCTCAAGGAACGAGCGCGCCGGCGAGCCGATGCCGG
>JANOFD010000339.1:0-7747 GCA_031413455.1 Rhodobiaceae bacterium | reverse complement strand
CTCCCTTAAGCGGGCCGCGCATTCGTGCGCAGCAACAAGTCTCCAAGAGCAGATGGCACCAGGATGTTCGACTGACCGCGCCGAAAGATGTGGACCGCCAGTTGGTCGCTTGGTTGAAGGTGGCGTACGCGTTGACAGCGTAGAAAGCGTGGGCGCGGACCAAAACGGCGTATGGCGGTTATGGGCCAACAATGCTCTGATGGCCAGATCATTACCAACGGCCGGAGTGGTCTACCATTCGAGCCACTCGTAACCATTTGGCCATGCCAACCCGGCACGCGCGTACTGAACAGCAAGGTCTCGGGCTTTTTGCAACAAGCGGACGAGCGAAAGGGATACGAAAACCGACGACGACCCGATCGCTAGAAACGCAGAGTGTTCAATGACTTGAGAAAGCCGTACTAAAACCGCGTAGTACAGAGCTTCGGAGAAAAGCAGCCCTTGGAGAACGAAAACAGACCCCAGCGCGATCAGCGCAGTACACAGGTCGACTGCAGATTGGCGCAGTTCTTGGGGTTTTTGCGGCTGCATTCGCTAACGGAGAAAGTTGAACTCAGAGGCATTGGCGGAGGGAGAGGATCTGAAGTCCATCGATCTCTGGCCATTGCGGCCAACCGGCCCCGGGCGGATGGATTTCAGTGTATAAAGTATCCAGATACCTCATCCGCAATAACGAAACGATTTTTGGCCACGTGCATCGCAACCGGTTGGTTGCATGTGGCATCCGTGACCGACCGATTGCGCCTCTAAGCCCCTGGCAAAATGGATGTGCAGAACGCGTCATCGGATCGATCCGGCGCGAATGCCTCGATCACGTCATTGTCTGGCATGAAGCCCATCTGCGGGCGCTCCTGTCTGACTATGCGGACTACTACAACGCGAGTCGCTCTCACCTTGCGTTAGAAAAAGACAACCCGGACACACGCCCTATACATCGCGTCGGAAAAATCATTGCTCAGCCTATTCTGGGTGGCCTACATCATCGCTACGAAAGATGCGTCGCTGCGTAAGAATCTAATATTCGGTAGGGACAGGTGTGCCCGCGAAGATCATCCACGTCGCCTGCATGGCGCACGCGCGGCGGTACTTCTTCGAGGCTTTCGAAAAGACGCAGTCGCCGATCACCGCTGAAGCGCTCAGACGCATCCAGGATCTCTATGCGATCGAGCGAGAGATCACCGGCAAGCCGGCGGAGCAGCGTTTCTCCGTCCGTCAAGAGCAAGCCGCACCGCTCCTGTCTGCCTTTGAAACCTGGATGCGTGAAAAGACTGAGCGCATCTCGTCGAAGTCCGACACCGCAAAAGCGCTTGGTTATGCCCTCGGGCGCTGGGATGCGCTGTCGCGATATACCAGCGACGGACGCCTCGCCATCGACAACAACCCTGCCGAACGGGCGCTGCGCACCATCGCGGTGTCGCGAAAGAATTTCCTCTTCCTCGGATCGGATGAAGGTGGGCGGCGCGCAGCGATCATTTACACCCTGGCACAATCAGCCAAACTGAACGGCCTCAACCCCCACGCTTATCTCGCATGCATCCTCGACGCACTCGCCCGAGGCCATTCAAATCAACGCATCGCTGAACTCACGCCATGGGCATGGGCCAAGGCCTACCGCTGCGAACTCAAATCCACACATGGCGTCAACTTCGCCGCACAACGGTGATCGGATGACGCTTACGCTTACTTTACGCCGCCATCCAGCACATTTTGTCTCCGCCGTTGACACCAGGGAATCCTTCCGAGTCAGAATTTCAGTCGGTTGGTATTAGATTTCCGTCGATGAGCGGCGTGGTTGATCAACGTGCGGCGGGGTCCGATGGCTTCGGCGCCATGCGTGCCGACGGCGGCCACGATGGCGGTCCGTCGGGCTTTGCAATCTGGAAGACGGCACATGCCAAATTGTTTGTCGCGTTTGAATCTTGCGGATTGCTTGTCATCGCGCAGTTTGTGATGACCTCGCCAGGGATTCCTCTCACTTTGAATTCGACGCCGAATAAGCTGCTCTGACCTTGAGCTAGGGTTTGGTTGCTGGTGCACGCGGCCGAATTGGACCCACTGATGGGGCCCACTGGGCAAGTCCAAACCCCAACGCTCCCGCCGGACACATAAGTCAAGCCAGCCGAGAACATGTCAGCGATGCCATTTTGTGCAAAACAAGTATTGGTTCCGACGTTCGTGACGATGCTCTCAAACGACACGTGCTGGCCGTGCGCGCACAGATGAATGGACTTGGAAGCTTCAAGAGGAATCGTTGGTAAGCGAAAATCTGGTTGAATATTGGGAAACATTTGGCGCGGTGGCGAACAAGTTAGAGCCGAGGTCAAAATTACCGCAGTGGCCGAAGACAAAGTTTGAGAGTGGCAAAGATGGCCCAAACGTGCATTTTTCGACTGATGACAAGGAAATTTCACCAGACGACGAGATACCGTTTTGATCATGGACGAATTGTCGTTAGCGGCCCAAGTTGCCACTGGCCGCTTACACTATCTGTGCAGGAACACAGACTGCCTGACTAAATCATGTTCGCCAAAATTCAGCTTACCCTCGCCGTTCGGCCTTAAAATCTCAGCCGAACAAATCCCCCCTCTGCTCGCAGAACTTGTTCTGAAGAAACAGTCGTGAGCAGCAACTGGTTTGTAAAGCGAGTGACATGATGCATAGCGTTCGCGCATCCACAATCGAAACCGGGAGTTTTGTCGAGCTTCGTGGGCGGCAGTGGCTCGTCGAAGAGTTACGCGGGGAAGCGAACAAGGACCAACCGGGAAGGGTAAGTTCACCCAGAGCTGCCGCCCGGTAGGTTCGGCGTTGTTGGATTAAGGCGAAGCGGATTTGTTCGGAAGGGCCGATGGGGCGGTAGCTATATCGGCCTTTTCCATGTGTTCAATCAGAGCTGCGGCATCGATTTCGTTCAAACTCAGATTGGGCATCGGCAGATTGCGGAAGCGGGCTTTGAGGGCCAGCGCGATCGGGTCTTTTTCGGCCAGCATCTTGTCGGGCTCCATCAGCCAGCGCGTTAGCCATTTGCGATCACGCGACGCCGCGACGCCCTTCAGGTCAGGACCCAACTTGTCGCCGCCGCCGATGGTGTGACAGGCCATGCAGCGGGTTCGGTACAGGTTTTCACCGCGTGAGATGCCGCGCATTTCTGCGGCGACCGAAAAGGGTTTCAGGTCCGTGTTGCTGGTTCCGGCATAGTTGTTGAGGGCCTCGCCGAGCAGGTTGGCCAGAACTTTAGGGTGATCGTAGGGCGAGCGCTTGATCCATTGCGCCGACTTTTCATTGCCAAGTACAACTGAGGTGTTGTGCTGGGTCAGCACGGGCGTGTTCGCCCCGATCAGGCCGAGCTTGCGCTGAATCAGGGTCACGTCGTTTTTGTTGCCGGTCAAAAACAACCATTCCGGCCCGATGTCGAACATGTGCTTGTAGCGCTTGAGAACGGCGGGGGTATCGTTTTTGGGGTCAATCGAGATCGAGTAGAAGAAGATGTCTTTCCCAACGCGGCCTTTGAGCAAGTCCTGCACCTGCTTCAGCTGAGCCGTATCGGCCGGGCAGACGTCCTTGCACTTGGTGTAGATGAAACTGATGGCGACGATCTTGTCCTTGATGATGTCGTCGTAGAATTTGTACTTCTTGCCGTCCTGGTCAGTCAGCTCGACGTTTGGGAAATAGGTTTCGTGCCAGGGCTGGGCCGCTTGTGCGCTGCCGAACGTCGCCACTAAGGCAACGATCAGAAGAAATGCCCTCTGCCAGTTGTGACGACCCGCCATGACTTACTCCACTTCCCTCGACTTTGGCATCGTCTGGCTAACGAATAAGACCCGGGACTCCACGTGGTGATCACGGGCCGTAATCACAGTGAAACCATCCTACGGCGTGATGCCGAAGGATGGCTCATAGAACGTGCCTTGCCAGGTTTGCACCGGGGTCGGAATGGAGACCACGGAACCTGGGTTCTTGAGGTCCCAACGCAGCAACATGGCATTATCTTCGTGCTGGGTGTTATGGCAGTGCTCCATGTAAGTTCCCATGAATTCGCGGAAGCGGAGCGCCACACTGACGTCGTTGGTCGAGTCGGCAAAGGTGCTCAGACGATAAACGTCTTTGCGGGCCCAGGCTTCCCAGAGTGGCGGTGCTGCGCCACCCCGAGACAGGATCTGGCCTTCTTCAAAGTGGATGTGGATGGGGTGGGCCCAGCCGGTGCCGCCTTTGAGATTCCAGATTTCAACCGCGCCCTTGGTCATTTGGGCCGAGATGCGATGCGGGTCCATCCCGAGTCCCAAGCTAAAGCCCTGGCCGTTGTCCGTCTTGATGGTCCAGGGTCGGTCGTCGGTGCCATTGCTCTTGCCGAATTCGAACGTGCGCACGCGCGCGGTCGCAAGTTCCGCAGCGGTGATGGGCGGCCGCGGGATCATCTTCAGTCCACCCACCTGGTAATTGGCGGGGTTCATGCTGAGGTCGGTGCCGGTATAGGCATTGACCCGGAACTCCATGATCCGGCCCACTGCAGGATCTCCCAGGTAGTTGGGGTTCAGCGCTGTCGCCAACGTCACTTCGGCGAACGGTCCGGCGCCGTTTTGATGCTCAAGCAGATTTACCAGATAGAGCTTGGTCCCAGGCGCAAAGCCCGCGAAGTTTACGACGATATCATAGCGCTCGGCGATTGCGATTTGCGGCAAGTCCTGGGATTGTGCGTTCGGGAAGGGGACTGCGTGCTCCATGATATTGCCGTCGTTGGCGACCATGTGGAACGGCACGCGGGCACCTGCTTCTGTGACAAGTGCGAGCTTGAAGAACCGCGAGACCGCACCATTCAAGATGCGAAAGCGGTAGCGGCGGGCGCGGACCTTCAGGAATGGCTTGTAAGTCCAGTTGACCAAAACGCGGTCGCCAAGGAACCCGTCTTTGTTGAGGATGTTGAAGAACAGCTGACCGTTCGCGTCCCACGCTTTGTCGGCGATCATCAGGTTGACGTCGTAGTCGCGGTTACCCCAATCCAGCCCAGAGCCGCTTGGCAGGCAGAGATTGACGTTGGCGCCGGGGTTGGAATGGTGGCAATTGCTGCCTTCCTTGCCGCGGTCGACGGCGCTGTAATAGTTCATCATCGCAGCACTGCCCTTGTAGACATTCTGCGCCGTGAAGTCGAGCATGTGGTCGTGGAACCAGTGCGTGCTCATGATCTCGCGCCAGTCGCCGCGGATGCGATTGGTGCCGCCTGAGCCGTTGGGCATAGCCGCATGCGGATCGGTCGCCGTGGTGTTGATGGAATCGTGGCCAGCCAGAACCATCGGCCAGCGATAGTCGTAGAACTGGCCAGGGAAGAAGAAGGCGGCGGCAAATCCGTCGCTCTCAGCGGGGTTGTGGCCATTGTGTTCATGTGTCGTCAGCGTATGGGTGCCGAACCCGTTATTGGCCGCGACATCGATCGGCAGTGCGTTGAAGTGGCGGAACAACAGCGGCTCTCCGTAGCGGGCCATAAGGAGTTTCGGGGGCATAGTGCCGTCGAAGGTCCACACCGAGTTCGCGCTTTGCGCCGGGAGTCCGGCATGAAAGCGAATTGCGGTGCCTGTATTTGTGCTGCCGTGGTTGTAGAGGCCGCCTGGCTTGAACTCGCCTACCGCCCAATGATGGTTTTGCCAGGCATTGCGCAAGCCGTCGTTAGTTCGCGCGCCGGCGGTTGCCGACTGGAAGTATTTCTTGGATGGGAAATCAGTCGAGCGCTGGTGGGCGAACCATTCACCGGACGGACGGCCTTCGATGGCGCTGGTTGTCAGCGGTGTGCCGATGCAGGCCCCGATCTTGGCAGCCCAAGGGTTGGGCTGCGTCGTATTGGCCGTGCGGGTTGGCAATGGCGACAATGGCTGGGTCAGGAATGACTTGATCGATGCGGCAAGGGGGGACACATCGCAGGTCGCGGGGACGGGAAGCTTCGTGCAGCCTGCGCAGGTTGAACCTGGGATCGCCTGCGTGCCGAATTCTTCGAACAGCATCATTTCCTGGGTGAAGGGCGTGGCGGTGAAGAGAGGGCTCGACGGTGCGCCAGTGGGCACGTCAAACCCGGGGGCTGCTTGCGCGAACGCAGTGCCCGCAATGGCCAGTGACAGCGCCAACGAAGCTGCAGTGAGTGCCAAGGATTTCTTGGCCAGTGTGAAATTGAGTCTCATGCAAGTCTCCCATTCAAACAAGATTCATTTTTTCTTCACGTCTCAGTTTTGGCTATATGCCGAAGTCAAAGCTCGACGTCGTCACCGTGTCGTTTGCATTGATGATACCGATCAACGTCAGCTCGCCCGCTGAGATCTCTCCGCCCCCGGCTTGGATCCACTGCCACATGGAGGCGCTGATGCCGTTGGTGTCGTTGATGACCAGAAGTGCATCTTCGCCGTTGGCCGCCGTGATGTTGAATTCAGCGTTGAAGGCCGCGGCAATCAATGCCGCATTGCCGAGATTTGCCGTCGCAACGCCTTCACCAGCGAGGCCAGACAAGAACAGGGCTTCGAAGTTGCCGTTGTTCTGACCTACTGTGGCATTTACCGCGCCCGCGCCATTGTTGCCCGAGGCGAAGAGGAAGTTGTCGTTGTTGTTGCCGTCGTCGTAGGCGGTGTTGAGCGCACCACCGAAGTCGATGCGATCGACGGTTCCGGTCGCGTCAAAGGCGTTGATCGTGTCGCCAAATTCCGTTGTCGCATTGAACCGTGCGATGTCCAGAACTTCTTCGACCGTGCCCATGTTGATCGTGTCGGCGCCGCCGGCACCGATCAGAATGTTGGTGCCAACACCGCCGGTGAGCGTGTCAATTGCCAAACCGCCGGTGACATTCTCGATGCTGACGATCGAGGTGAAGCCCGATGCCGTACCCAGAACCAGGTCGACGTTGACTGCCGCGCCCGTGGTGTAAGCGAGCGTGTCGTTGCCCGCGCCAAGGTTGGCTATCACGCTTTCGACGTCGGCGGCGACGGTGCTGGCGCCCTCGATCTGGGTGATGCGGGCGCCGTTGTAAGACATCGACAGTGTCTCGCCGCCGGTGCCTGTGTCGATGATGGACAACGTGTCGGCGTTCGCGCCGCCAGCGAAGGAGTCCGTGCCCGCATTGCCGCCGTCGATGTCCACGACCATGAAGTCGTTGCCTGTACCGCCGTTGTAGCTGTCGTTGCCGCTTCCACCTACGAGCAGGTCGTTGCCGCCATTGCCATTGAGCGTGTCCGCGCCGTCAAAGCCAAACAGCAGATCGCTGCCGGTCCCACCGTTCATCGTGTTGTTGCCAGTTTCACCGGCCAGCAGGTTGTTGCCGGATGCCACCGTTACGCTGCGTGGATTCCCGCCCGGGTCGGCGGGGCTGATCAAGTAGTCGAAGGCGCCAAACTGGAACCCCCCAAACGATCCATTGGTGAAATTGATGAGCTCGATGCTTTCGCCGGAGTTGTCGAAGTGATCGATGGCAGTCACTTGCTGGCCGTTGAAGGCAATGATCAGATTGCCGTTCGTGATCCCGGTATTGCTGTCGCTGACGCTAAGGCTGTTGAGGGCCGCAGCGCCGGTTTCGATGATGATGCGGTCGGCTGTCCCGGACGCTTCGTTGATGGTGTCGGAGCCGTCAGTCAGGCCAAAGATGTAGGTGTCGTTGTCGGCACCGCCATTAAGCGTGTCGTTGCCGCCGAGGCCTGAAAGTGTGTCGTTGCCGCGCCGCCGGCGCCGGTCATTTCGGTGCTTCTGCCGACCCGGGAAGAGGCGTTTGCCGCCTGGAACTTCC
>JANOFD010000338.1:0-3306 GCA_031413455.1 Rhodobiaceae bacterium | reverse complement strand
CGCGACAGCACACGCGGCTGAAACCGCTGCTGGGTCGAGTGTCGACGAAGGCATGTATGTGCCGATCGGCGGTATCGAGCAATGGGTCACTATCAAGGGTGCCGATCGTAAAAATCCCGTCGTGTTGTTTCTGCACGGTGGACCGGGCGATGCGTGGAGTCCGTTTGCCGACGCCTTGTTTGCTGGGTGGGAGAAAGACTTCACGTTGATACAGTGGGATCAACGCGGGGCCGGGCGTACTTATGGCAAGCACGGTCCCGCTATCGCGTCGAGCCTAACAATAGGGCGCATGGTGCAAGACGGCGTCGAAGTCTGCGAATTCCTTCGCACTTATCTAGGCAAAAAAAAGATCATCATCGTCGGCGGTTCTTGGGGCTCGGTGCTGGGTGTTCATCTGGCGCATAAGCGGCCGGAACTATTTTACGCCTATGTGGGCTTTGCCCAAGTCGTCAACATGCAAGCAGCGATCGCTGCAAGTTACGGCAAGACGCTGACGATGGCGCGCGACGCTGACGATCAGCCGGCAATTGCGGCGCTGACCGGTATCGGCGCGCCGCAGTGGAACACGGTCAAAAAATGGCCGGTATTCCGCAAGTGGCAACGCACCTATCAAGCCAAGCTCGTGACCGCGCCGCCCGCGTCCTACAAGCTGAACGCAGACTATGCCTCGCCCGCCGAACAAGCGCAATACGAGGAGGCGGAAGACTTTTCGTTCGAGCATTTCTGGGGCATGACGCTGGCGGGACCGTTGATGAGCGTCGACCTGCCCGCGCTGGGAAACGATCTCAAGACGCCGATTTTCATGTTCGAAGGTGCCGTCGATTTGACTGCTTCACCGGACCTCGCGAGGGCCTATTTCTACCGCATCAACGCGCCGCGCAAAAAGTTTTATTTGGTCCCCGGTGCAGGCCACGAACCGTCAGCGCCGCTGCTGGAGCTCATGCTCGACGTGCTGTTAAAGGATGTGCGGCCGCAGGCCATGAAATAGAGACTGCGGTTGGTTACTACTTCTCCGACTTCGCACTTCGTGCTTCGACGGACAACCGGCGGCATATGCTGCGCGACAACATGGATGAGAATGATCTGAGGGGTGGCGGAGAGGAAGTGGGGCTGGAAGCCCGCGGTCCCGGGAAGAGTGACCTTTACGCGACCACCTGTTTTCTACCGGTTGGAACGCAAGGCCGGCCGGGGCTCCGCCGCCGGAGTTGTTTCCGGCGGCGAGCACTACAAAGTGTGCGCTTACGAGGTCAGCGGGATGATCTGGATTTCAACGCGGCGGTTGCGGGCGCGGCCTGAGCCGTTGGCGTTGCTGGCAACCGGGCGGGCTTCGCCCATGCCGATGACGTACATGCGCTGCGACATCACGCCGTTTTGCGAGAGCACGTAGGCGACGGAGTTGGCGCGGCGCTGTGAGAGATCGCGATTGTAGTTGTCGGCGCCGCTGGAGTCGGTGTGGCCGGAGATTTCGATGGTCGAGCGGTCGTATTCGTTCAGCACTTCGCCGACGGCGGCCAGTGTCTGATAGAAGTTGGAATTGACCTGATCGCCGTCGACGGGAAAGGTAATGTCGCTGGCCATTTCGAGGACGATGTTGTTGCCCTGGCGGCGAATGCTGACACCGGCGCCGCGCAGGCGGTGACGCAGTTCGGCTTCTTCCTTGTCCATGTAGTGGCCAACGCCTGCACCGACGAGGGCGCCGACGCCCGCGCCGATCAAGGCATTGCGCGAGGCTTGCTTGCCGCTGGAGGTGTTGGTGAGGGCGCCGATGGCAGCGCCGCCGAGGGCACCAAAAATGGCACCGCGGGTGGCGTGGCTGGTCTTTTGTTCGCCGCTGTAGGGGTCTTGGGTCTGGCAGGCGCCGAGAAACAGCGCGGCGCCGATGGCTGTGGCAATGAATTTATGCATGTGAGTTTTCCTGTGTTGAAGGCCCACGGGCGTCATAATCCGAAGCACTTGTAAGGCGCAAGGCGTGACGGTCACTTTCGCGAGGGAAGCTCGATTGGGTGTGGAAAAGTGCATTTTGCTTGACGAACGTCACACTGGTCTCTCATCTGCGTATAACGGCCATTTCAATTTTTCAGAGAAAGACAGCCTGCCATGCAACTCTTCGATTTGAGCGGAAAAGTCGCCGTCATCACTGGGTCTACCAAGGGCATCGGTGAAGCCATCGCTCACCGCTTTGCCGAGCACGGCGCGAAGGTTGTGGTCTCCAGCCGCAAGCAGGACGCCTGCGAGAAAGTTACCGCTGACATCAACAGCAAGTGGGGCAAAGGCAAGGACGTCGCTCTCTCTGTGCCCTGCAACATCAACCAGCGCGACCAGCTGGAACAGCTGATTGCCAAGACCCGGGCAAAATGGGGCAAGGTCGACGTGCTGGTCTGCAACGCTGCGATCAACCCGGTCTTTGGGTCGATGGCGCTGGTTTCGGATGAGGCATTCGACAAGATTATGGGGGCCAATGTTCGCGCTAACCATCAGTTGTGCAACCTTGTGCTTCCCGAAATGGTTGAGCGTAAGGACGGCAGCATCATCATTGTGTCGTCGATCGGTGGCCTGCGCGGTTCACCTGTTTTGGGGGCTTATTGTATCTCGAAGGCCGCTGACTTTCAGCTGGCGCGCAACATCGCGGTTGAGTACGGCGCCCACAACGTCCGGGCAAACTGTATTGCGCCGGGCTTGATCAAGACCGATTTCGCGAAGGCCCTGTGGGACAATCCTGCGATCCTTGAACGCTCGACCTCGACGTCGCCGTTGAAGCGGATCGGCGAGCCGGATGAGATCGCAGGTGCGGCGGTCTTTCTTGCCTCAAAGGCTGCGGCATTCATGACGGGTCAAACTGTTGTGGTTGACGGGGGTGTTACGATCTAGTGGTTTGATGTTAAAGCTGATCATGACTGAGGGACGAATGAATTCGACGAGAAGTGGTATAGGGACGGCAGCGGACGCTCAGCGGGCGGAGCAGACGCTTGTGGGCAGCAAAATGCTTGCGCCATTGGATCGTGCAGCCATCACCAAGCTGGAAAGCCTGTGCACGTGGAAGATCGTGCATGAGGGCGAACCGATTGTTACGCGCGATTCGGATTCGCGCGATGTGTTCTTCGTTGTCAAAGGCCGGTGCCGGATTGTGAATTACTCACCTTCGGGACGCGAGGTTGCTTACGCAATTGCGGGGGCCGGTGAGTATTTCGGCGAGATGGCGGCGATTGATGGGTTGCCGCGGTCCGCGACAGTGGTGGCACTTGAAGATTGCGTGCTTGCATCGATCACGCCGCAGTCTTTCAAGGATCTGATCGAGCAACATCCCAA
>JANOFD010000337.1:0-2711 GCA_031413455.1 Rhodobiaceae bacterium | reverse complement strand
TGAGGTGGACCCCAAAAACAGGACCAATCTGACGGGTTCCCAGGGGTGAAGAAAATCTGTCTCCATCATGCTAGATGGAGATGACGATGAGAAAACAGAAAAAGATCGATGCGGCTCTTCGGGCGCGAGTAGCCCTCGAGGCCATTCGCGAGCAAGCCAACGTTGCCGAGCTGGCACAACGCTACGGTGTTCATCCCAATCGGGTCTATCTTTGGAAAAAGCAACTTCTCGACAATGCCGTGCGAGCGTTCGAGACAGCTGCGGTCAAGGTGACGGACGAGGCGTCGCGGCGAGAGATCGACGATCTTTATGCCAAGATCGGCCGCTTGACGGTGGAACGCGATTTTTTAGCCAAGAGATCCGGGCGATGAGCATTCCGGATCGGTTGGCGATGCTCGACAAAGAAACCCTGCAACTCTCGGTTCGGCGGCAGTGCGGACTGTTGGGATTGACCCGCTCGCTTGTTTACCGGCCGCCAATTGCGGCCGATCCGCAAGAATTAATCGTGATGCGCGCGATCGACGAGATCTTTACGCGCCACCCGTTCTTGGGTTCGCGCCGGATCGCGGTCATGCTTTCAATGCCCCAAGACCCAGTCAATCGCAAACGCATTCAGCGCTTGATGAGGGTCATGGGCATACAGGCGTTGTACCCGAAGCCGGGGACATCGATCCCATCGCCGGAAAACAAGGTATTTCCTTATCTCTTGCGCAAGTTGAAGATCGAGCGGGTCAATCAGGTTTGGGCGGCCGACATCACCTATATCCCGCTGCCGCACGGCTTTTGCTATCTGGTGGCGATCATCGATTGGGTAAGCCGTGCGGTTCTGGCGTGGCGCTTGTCGAACACGATGGACACGTCTTTTTGCATCGATGCGCTCGGCGATGCTCTGGCGCGCTTCGGCCGGCCGGGCATCTTCAACACCGATCAAGGCTCGCAGTTTACGGCCAGGACCTTCGTCTCTACCCTGCAGGATGAGGGTATCAAAGTGTCGATGGACGGACGCGGCCGGTGGATGGACAACGTCTTCATCGAACGCGTATGGCGCTCGCTGAAATACGAGGAAGTCTACCTGGCGAGCTACGCCAATCAACGCGAAGCGTACCGGGGCATTTCCAATTGGATCGACTTTTACAATTTCCAAAGACCGCACCAAGCCCTGGGAAACGCAACACCGATGAGAATCTGGCACGAGGGCGCTCAAGCTCAGAGCCTGGACTGCGCCATGGAGATGACGCTCCGCTTGGAGAACGCAAGGGCGTTCCCCACATCTCCACAGCGCCAACAGCAACAAGACAATTTTATGATGCTATAAGACCAAAACAGGAGACGGAAACTTCACCCCTCGGCGCCAAAAAAGTGGTCCACCGAATGGGGTCCACCTTACAAGCCGCACATTTCACCCCCTCACCCAACGCATGCGGAAACGGCAGCCCGCACTGAACACAATGCGGCGGACCCAAGAAGCGCAACCCGCTCCAACACGATCCGCAAACAGATTGAGGTTCCGAAACCGGCACGCGGCACTTCAAACACAACGGTGGCAGGATCAAATCCAGCACCGCCCGCCCGGCCGACCGCGCGAACCTGTCCAAAGTAAAAGGTCTCAATCCCATTTTTTTATACTGACTCAGCCGGAACGCTCATGCCAGACTCGATCCAGTCCATGAGCGATGTTCCCCAGATCTTTGACATGAAACTACGCCGCCGCCGCAGGGCGCGCGCAACCAAAAACTATCAGGCATCAGCGTTCCTCTCTGAGGCCGTTGCAGCCGAGCTTATCGAGCGGCTGCAAGCGGTCAATCGCGTATTTCCAACAGCAATTTGGCACGGCGCCCCAGCCGCGGCCGGATCATGGATCACCACCGACTCAGTCCCGGCTTTTGCAGGCCCAGCATTTGCAGGCAAGGCAGGCGTGTTGTTCAGCGAAGAGCAACTGCCCTTCGCGCCAGCCTCCCTCGACCTGTACGCAAGTTTGCTGACCCTGCACGCCGTCAACGACTTGCCCGGAGCAATAACGCAGATCAGACGCTGCCTCCGGCCCGACGGATTGTTTTTGGCCGCTTTGTTCGGTGGCCAAACCCTGCACGAACTCAAATCGTCTCTCGCCCAGGCCGAAATCGAGATTGATGGCGGTCTGTCGCCCCGCGTTTTCCCCTTCGCCGATATCCGCAATGCAGGCGCCCTCTTGCAACGGGCAGGCTTTGCCTTGCCGGTCGCCGATACCGACAAGATCACCGTCCACTATGATCATCCACTCAAGCTCCTGGCCGATTTGCAAGGCATGGGCGAGACCAACATCCTGCGTCAACGCCGCAAACTGTTCCTGAAGCGCCGCGTCCTCATGCGCGCAATGGAAATCTACATCAATGAATTCACCGGCAGCGACGGACGCGTGCGCGCCACGTTCGAAGTCATCTACCTCGCAGGCTGGCCCCCCCACGAAAGCCAGCAAAAACCCCTGAAACCCGGCAGCGGAAAAACACCGCTAGCCGATGCCCTAAAAAGCCCACCATCGTCCGCAAGCGGGGGCAGAAAAAAAGTGACATAGTGTCTTCCCCCGCGTGGCTGCTACTGCATGCACACAGTTTTGCGCGGATTTGTGCGGCGTAGTGACTCTATCAACTGAATTTCATATGCGCGGTCCGGGTTGCCTGATTCCCTGCAGAGCACTTTGGTGATTCTGGAGTGTAGACATGATGACGTTAGGC
>JANOFD010000336.1:0-5961 GCA_031413455.1 Rhodobiaceae bacterium | reverse complement strand
AAACGCAACACGCTCCGCATCGTTGCGAATGCGCAGCGTTATTTTGTGCCTGACCCCATTTCGTACAAAAGACTGATGAACTTGCAGATGGACATCAGTATCCGGCTTTGACCTCTAAGGTGCAGCGCGGTAACGAGCCGTCAAAGGTCACAATTGCATAGCGCTGATTATATTCTTTCGTCTCATGTGCAGGCAGCACCGCATCGGGCGAGGTTATTTCCAGCGTTTTAATGCGCGTGTCGTTCTCAAATGTCAGGAACAGGATAGCGATCTCGGACTGTACAACTTGCCCCCCTGGAGCAAGTACGTTCATTTGTGGGCGAAGCAGGAACCAACGAAAGATATTGTCTTGAGTGATCAATGTTGGCCATCGCGCGTCTCCATAGACCTGCAATCGGAGATGCGCAGTCTGCGCGACAGATTTTAGCGCCCCGCGCACCTGTTGAAAGATAAGGAGGGATGCGGCGAGCGCCACAAGCGCACCCGCAAAAATTTGCCACCCTGGTGCCCCATCAAAGAGTGCCCAAATCACTGTGGTTAATGTCACTATCGCGCCCCACACCGGCAGTGCGAAGGCGTTTGCGAGCACGCTGGATATGAAGCTAAGGATGGTCCGCATCGTTGCCTCGTGGATTCGGGGGCTAGGGTAACAGCATACCAATTCTCCAACCAGATTTCTCTGGGAATAGGCATTCTGTGAGCAATTCGGGTTCTCTAATCGCTGAACGATTGTCTACGCCAACCTAGCCTGTGAAATACGGTGACATGATGTCATGTCCCACCAGAACGGCGATGAACTCAATCTGGCAGCCTCAGATTGGGGTTCGCACCTGTGTTCCCGAGCGGTAATAATCGCCGACTCTCGGCCGATTCTGACCATTTCTTTCCCGAACGGGATATTTATTGAGACATTCTTCGGAAATACAGGATACATTCCCGCTCGGTAAAGATCATGGCCAAACGCACCCTTACACCCGCCGAGATTGGCGACATTGTTCGCACCGCACGCAAAGCGGCGGGCTTGCGGCAGGACGAGCTTGCGGGTGCAGCTGGCGTGGGCTTGCGCTTTATCGTTGATCTGGAAGCCGGCAAGCCGACAGCACAAATCGGTAAGACGCTGCAGGTTCTGGCAGCACTTGGCTGTTCCTTCGAAATTACGCCACCGCCAGTGCCTAACGACAAGGGGACACCATGACGGTGCGTGCCCTCGATGTCTGGTGGGACGAGCGGCTGGTTGGTCAGCTTACTCAGAATCAGCACGGTGAGTTGGGCTTTGCCTATGCGCCGGGCTGGCTTGCACTTGACAATACGCCGGCCTTGTCAGCGTCTCTGCCGAAACGCGGGGACGCCTTTAATCGTCGCGAGTGCCGCCCGTTTTTCGGGGGCCTTTTACCGGAAGAGGGGCAGCGCGATGCGGCGGCGCAAGCGCTGGGCGTTTCGCGCGGCAATGATTTCGCATTGCTTGATCGGTTGGGTGGTGATGTCGCCGGGGCGCTTCAATTGTTGCCGCCAGGTGAGACGCCGAGCGTGCTTGATGTTGCACCGCGCGCTGTGGCGCTTGATGAAGCGGGTCTGATCCGCGTGCTGGAGGCGTTGCCTGTGCGGCCGTTGCTCGCCGGAGAGGCCGGGTTGCGGCTGTCGCTTGCAGGCGCGCAATCGAAAGTGCCGGTGGTTCTGGTGGATGGTGCGATTGCGCTGCCTGTGTCAGGGCAACCCACCACGCATATTCTGAAACCCCCGATTGCGCGATTTGCGGCGACAACGGAGAACGAGGCCTTCGTCATGCGCCTTGCTGCCGCCGTCGGACTCGACGTCGCGCCGGTTGAGCCGCGCATCGTGCAGGAGCGCAGATTTCTGCTTGTTCAACGCTATGACCGGTTGCGCGATGACAAAGGCGTCGTGCGCCGTATTCATCAGGAGGATTTCTGCCAGGCGCTGGGCGTGCCGACGGAAACAAAATATGCAAGCGAAGGTGGCCCGACATTCAAAGATTGCTTCGGGCTGCTGCGCCGCGTTGCGTCCCGGCCTGCGGTTGATGTGTTAAAGTTGCTTGATGCTGCGATCTTCAATCTGATCGCTGGGAACGCAGACGCGCACGGCAAGAACTTTTCGATCCTTTATGACGGCGATGGTCCGCGCCTGGCGCCGCTCTATGACTTGATGGCGACGGTGGTCTATCCCGAACTTTCGCCGAAGCTTGCGATGAAAATTGGCAAACGCGCGACGCTGGACGAGATGGACGCCAATGGTTGGGTCGCGTTTGCCGCCGACGCGGGTTTGGGCTTGCCACTGATCAGACGTCGCGTTTCCGAGATTAGCCAAAGCGTCAAGGCGCTCGCACAGGGCGTGGCAGGCGAACTGGTGCAACCCGGCCTTGATGACGCGGCGCTATCGCGCTTTGCTGCACTGGCGATTGAGCGCGCAGTGCACTGCGCGACTACGGTTCTGAAAACGCCAGAGTAAGAGTTCTCGGCGGTTCTGACTGGTCAAATCTGCTGGCTCGGAAGAATAGGAATTAAGGGGACGGTATATAAAATGGCCCCTGAACTTTCGTGCTTCATGCCCACTTTGTGGTGCATGCTACAACGCTCCCAGAAATGCAGCACGCTCCGCATCGCTGCGAATGCGAACCAGCCGCCCGTTGAAATACTGCGCAATCAGCGCTTGCGCTTGCGGCAACTGCTTGGCGCGGTAGGTCAGGATATAGCGGTAAAACTCCAGGTCGAACTTCTCCGGGCACCCCGGCGCCAGGTCCGGCCGCGCTTCGCCGCGATAGGTCAGCCACCGCTTGACCGCGCGATACAAACACAGGCGCGCCGGTAAATCGAACAACACCACAGCATCCGCGCGCTCGAATCGTGCCGGTCCCAAGCTGTCAAAAAACCCTCCGTCCAAAATCCAGCGCTCACCCGCGATAATGCCGTCCACGGCTGCACGAAATGCCGCACTATCGGGGTGGGGCTTCCAGCCCGGTTGCCAATAAAGCTGGTCGAGATGAAAGGCCGGGATGCCGGTCCGCGCCGCAAGCGCGCGCGTCAGAGTCGACTTGCCCGCCCCCGAACATCCGACAACGGCGATCCTGTTCATGCAGCTTTGCCCCGATGCCACGCTCGTGCAAAGATAGCGCGATGATTGAAATCAGAAAAGCCACAGCCTCCGACGTCGCCGCCGTCGCGGACGTTTTCATGGCCTCGCAGGCCGACGCGCTCCCGTTCCTGGCCAAACTCCATACTCCGCTTGAGACTCTGGCCTTCATCGCCAACGAGGTGTTTCCGCAGTGCGAGGTCTGGGTGGCGCTCGACGGCGCCATGATCGTGGGCATGATGGCGCTCAACGGCGCCCACCTGGATCATCTCTATCTGCAGCCCGGATTTTACCGCCGCGGTATCGGCACAATTCTGTTGGATGAGGCCAAACGCCTGAGCCCGCACAGCCTCACGCTCTTCGCCTTTCAGATCAACGCACGCGCTTGTGCATTCTACGAACACCACGGCTTCGTAGCCATTGAGTATGGTGATGGCTCCAGCAACGAAGCCCGCGAACCCGACGTGCTCTACGAATGGAAACCCTAAGGGCGCTTGCGGTCTTTCGGCGCCAGGTGTTCTTGCAAGCGCGGCATGATCTCAACGAAGTTGCAGGGACGGTGGCGCGAGTCGAGTTGCCACTTCAATATCCCGTCCCACGCGTCCTTCACCGCACCCGTCGAACCGGGCAGGGCAAACAGAAACGTCCCCGCCGCCACACCGGCGCAGGCACGGCTCTGAATGGTCGAGGTGCCGACCTTCTCATATGAAATTTGATGGAACAGCGCCGAGAAGCCGTCAATCTCCTTCTCGAACAGCGGCCGCATAGCCTCCACCGTCACATCGCGCCCGGTCAGCCCCGTGCCACCGGTCGTGATCACTACATCGATATCCGGCGCCGCAATCCATTTCATCAGCAGCGAGCCAATGCCTGCCACATCATCGCGCAACAACTCACGGGCCGCCAGAACATGTCCTGCCCCCGTCAGCCGTTCAACCAACGTGTCGCCGGAAGTATCCTCCGCACGCGAGCGTGTATCCGACACCGTCAGCACTGCAATGCGAACGGGCATAAATTGTCTGGTTTCGTCGATCCGGCTAGTCGTCATTCAATCCTCAGTGCGAAAGCGCTGCAACCCGCTCGCGCGCGTTCCATTTCAATACCGGCCACTCGCCGCGCGCCAGTTGGTCGAGCGTGGTTTTCTTCTCGTCGAGCCTGTCCTGATAGATCCAGTAGTTCGCGACCACGCGCTCGACATAGCCCCGCGTTTCCCGTGACGGCAGGCTCTCGATGAACAGCAGCGGATCGCCCCGATGCTCAACTTCTTTCAGCCATTTCTGCAAATTGCCCGGCCCGCCATTATACGACACAACCAGCTTCACCAGATCGCCGTCGGGCTCGACGAACGAAAACATTTTCTGCAGATAGCGTTGTCCGATACTCAAGTTAAAGGCCGGATCAAACAGCTTTGCCTTGGCGCCCGGATTGTCCAGCGTCGTGTCTTTCATCGTGCCAGCCGCCGTCGCTGGCATCAATTGCATAAGCCCGCGCGCATCGGCCGAGCTCGTCACCCGCATTTCAAACTTGCTTTCCTGGCGCACGATGGCATGCACCAGCGCCGGATCAACCTGCCAGCCATCGGACGGCTTGATGCTCATCACCGGATAGGCCGCCGCTTTCAGATCGGGATCACGTGCCGCATGCGCGCCCAACAATTGTATATGCGCAAACCCCATTTCGTGTGCCAGCGCAATGAACGGCCGGTCGAGTTCCGTGTTGAGCCGCCCATGCGCACGCGCGATCGAGCCCTCAGCCGCCTCAAGTTCGCCCACCTGATACAGCGCCACGCCGCGCGCGATCGCCGGAATTTTCAGCAGGCGCTGGAAGCCTGCCTTGTCCAGCGTGGGCTCGTTCCACGACAAGGGCGGCTCACGGCCCAGCAGATGCAATGCCAGCAATCCATAGAACGTGCGCGGCTTGCCGGCCGAAATCTCCAGCATCGCCGAAACTTTCTCCGGCTGGCGCGCAATGAGATAAGAACGCGCCGCCCAAAATCCCGCCGCCGCTTTCAGCCACGATGTCGAGGCCGGATTACCAGCCATCGCCGCAAAGTGGGCAGCGGCACTGTCGTACCTTCCCAACCGGAACGCCGCGAGCCCGGCGATCCAGTCAGCCTCCGGCACTTCGGATCGCACCTGCTCGGCCACGCGATTGGCCAGCACGAAGGCGGTACTTGAGTCGCCCGAATAATACTGCCCAGCCGCAACTTGATGCACCAGGCGCCCGAAATCGGCAGGCGACAACTGGGCCTTGAGCTCCGGGCTTTCCAGATACGCCGCCGCAGCATCGGCTTTGCCCGACGCGATCAGACCCTTGAGCTTTTTCGACTCCGCTTGCGCCTGCGCCGACGTGTAGTCCGCGCCGGCATCGGACTCATCGGAATTGCCACGAATGATCCGCTTGACCGGCGCCTTCAGCTCGGCCGTCCGCGCGGCATCCTTGCGTTCAGCCAGCGTGTGGATCCGCAGCGCTTCCGGGTAATCGGCATATTTTGAGAGCCAAGCCTTGAGTTCATCAAAATCCGCCACGGTTTGCGGACTCAAGAATCCCTTCGCCGCAACATGGCCCAACAGCGAACGGTCTTTAACCTGGTCCGAGAGCGCCGCAAT
The DNA here is from genome assembly GCA_031413455.1 of Rhodobiaceae bacterium. Lineage (GTDB taxonomy): Bacteria > Pseudomonadota > Alphaproteobacteria > Micropepsales > Micropepsaceae > SZUA-430. The sequence goes on along the minus strand of JANOFD010000336.1, from coordinate 268 downwards.
ACTTTCCTTTTGCCCAGCCGCCGCCGCCGCGAAAAGTTTCTTGTAAGTCTGCACATCATCGTCGCTAAGGACGCGCACGAACGAGGCAGGCGAGGCGAGGCTCGCATCGGACGCAAGTCCCAATGCAATCGATGCCGCAATGATCATGACGCACAAAACGCGAGCAGCCATGTAAACCTCCCAGCGAAGTTCAGATGTTGGCTTACACATAAGGGCTTAACTGGCGACCGTCAGGTTACGCCTAGTTCACGAAGCTTGAGCTTGAGGC
>JANOFD010000335.1:0-19626 GCA_031413455.1 Rhodobiaceae bacterium | reverse complement strand
CGCATGCTGAATGGGATTGTGTTGCGTGAATTGTACGTTACGTTGATGCAGCACCGCGTCCTTACGTGATGGAGTTTTCTGATGCGCCGGCTGGTTCTGTTGTTTGTTCTCTACATAGCCAGTTCCATTGCCGTTGGTGCTGCGGAACCCCGCCCTGCCGCGCTCGATTCAGCCATCGCGTATGCGTCATCCGCCCTCCAAGATTCCGGCGTGCCTGGTTATGCAATTGCCGTGGTGCACGGTTCGACGGTGCTGGCCGTCAAGGGTTACGGCTCAGCGGGTCCCGGCAGAGGCGCCGTCAACGGGGACACGGCGTTCATTCTGGGCTCGACGACCAAATCGTTCACCGCCCTCGGCGTCATGCAGTTGGTCGAGGCCGGCAAAATCGCGCTAGACGCCCCGGTTGCGGACTATCTGCCTGGCTTTATCCCGGGGCGCCCGATCACGGTGCGCATGCTGCTCAATCAAACGAGCGGACTGTCGCACAGTGCCGGCGATCAGCCGGTGGTCGACCCGGGTGAGATGGGTCCGGATGCGATCAAGCGTTGGGCGCTGGCCCTCACTCCCGAAGCCCTCAACCGGCCGATTGGACGCAGCTATGAGTACAGCAACGCGAACTATGTGGTTCTGGGCGCTGTGATTGAGGTTGTGTCTGGCGAGAGCTATGGCTCTTATTTGCGTGCGCATGTCTTGCAACCGCTGGGCATGGCACACTCGTATACGTCGCTTGAAGAAGCGCGCGGCACCCAGTTGGCGTCCGGTCACCGGCAATGGTTTGGACAATTTCAGGCGAGCGAGGTGCCCTACCCGGCCAGTTTTGTTCCGGCAGGTTTTTTGATCACCACGGCCAATGATATGAGCCGCTATCTGACGATGATCGCGGGGAATGGTGCTCTGGGCGATGTCCGGATTCTGTCTGAAGCCTCGATGACTGAGCTCCATCGGGGTGCGGCCGCCTTCGACGAGAGCGGCAAGAGCGCTTACGCGATGGGTTGGGTCGCCGACACTTTCAACGGCATTCCCGTCGTCTATCACGATGGCGACACTGGTCGTTTTACGTCAATCATGGCGGTGTCGCATGGCGCGCGCTTCGGCATTGTGATCCTTGCGAATGGCAGCGGCTGGCTGCACAGCCCGCACATGAGCGACGCTGCAAACGGGGCTATCAATCTGCTGGAAGGCAAGACACCCAAGAGTTACGAGACGCCTTACATGTTGAGCACCGCAGTGCTGGCGACCCTCACCGGCATACCAGCTCTGCAGTTTGTGTTTCTGCTGTGGTCGTTTTTCGCGAGCACACGCGTCGCGCGAAGCTTTGGTCTGGGCCTGTTGTTGCCGGGTGTTTTCAACGCCGTTCTCGCACTTTTGTTTGTAGCCGTCGTGCCGCGTTACGTCATCGGCGTTCCGCTGATCGAATATGTGCTGTCTCTGCCCGACATGGGCGCGGCGGCGCTGCTGAGTGCGGGTGTCGCCGTGGTGTGGATTGCCAGAACCGCGCGGCGGATGGTTTGAGTGCACGCGATCGAGAGGGCCCTCATCCGTCACAGCCCGCGAAGTGCGGGCCGTGCCACCTTCTCCCGCAAGCGGGCGAAGGGCTAACAAATACAAATGAAAGCGCTTCTCCCTTGGGAGAAGCTGACCCGCCACTTCGGCGGGACTGATGAGGGCCTTCGCGCGGCGACTTAGCGGTCGCGCCTTATCCGGCTTTTCCGGGCAGGTGGAAGCTTTTCTGCATGCGGCGGATGTAGTCGTGCCAGAAGTACTCCCAGGACATTTCTGCGTCTTCGACGGTTTGGTCCTCGACGGTGCAGGTCAGCTGATACATGCCATTGCCTGCTGCGATGAGCATCTGGATTTGGACGTGGCCGGGACGTTTTTTGTCTTTGGGGTCGGTGTAACTTGCAGCGCAGGTGGCGGCTTGCAGGCCGTTGTGGTCGAAGGAGTCCGAGGTCAGGATTTCCGCGTCCTTGACGCCATCGTGAGTGCAGAACACTTCGCGGCGCGGTGTGGCGAGCACTTTGGCATACACGCTTTGTGTTCCGCCTTTGGGATAGTCGAAGCGCCGCGCCAGGCACCAGAGCAATCCGTTCATACCCGCCTGGGCCTGGAGAAACATGAATTCGTCGGGATCTTTGCTCTGCGGCTCGAGTGTTGCCTTGACGGGCACCTCAATCGTGAAATCGGGATCGCCGCCCAGCGTGATGGATTTCCATTCCTCCGCCGCCAGGGCGATGGGAACAACGATTGGGACGAGTAGCGCTGCGATTGTGTTTCTGACCGGCATCTGCGAATCCCCCGGGGCTTGAGAGCGCAGACATAGCATATTTGCCTGGGAGTCAGCGGGCCCGCATCCCCTGCAGTAGCTTAGGGCAGCGCAGGTAATTCCCCGCACGCGGGGGAAGACACCTAGTTTCCAGTGCTGCGACATTTTGTTCTTGTTTCGTTTTCTCTCTGGTTTATAAGGAGGATTTACGGGAAAGGAAATTGTCTGGAACAGGAGGATTGAATGGAACCGACAGTAGAAACACCACCCGCACTGGCGCTGGTGGCGGATATTCTGGCTGAGTTTGACCGCAGCATGGATGGTTTGGGTGTGGCGGGAGAGCGGCGCAATGGGCGGGTGCTTTATCTGGCGCTCACTTCGCGGCTGTTGGCACGGCCGGTCAGTGTGGCGCTGAAAGGGCCGTCGTCGGGCGGCAAGTCATTCGTGCTCGACCGCGTGATGGCGCATTTTCCGGCGGAGGCGACGTTGAAATTGTCGGGGATGAGCGAGAAGGCGCTGGTTTACCTCAGCGAAGACCTTGCCCATCGCCACATTGTGCTTGCGGAGGCGGCGGGAGCTGCGGGGCGGATGAAGAAATACATTGTGCGCACCCTATTGAGCGAGGGGCAAATCGTCTGGCATGCCGTCGAGCGTATGAAGGGTGGCGCCGTCACGCGCATGCTGCGAAAGCAGGGACCGACGGGGCTGATTTTGACCACGACGCGCCTGATTGAGGAAAGCGAAACCGAAACGCGGTTGCTGACGCTTTCGAGCAACGAAAGCGGGGAGCAGACCCGTAAAATATTCAGGGCGGTGTCTCGGGGACAGAGTGGTCTCGAAGCTGAGGAAGTGTGGCCGGCGTTGCAAACCTGGCTCGGCGCCGGGGAGCGGTGGGTGGTGATACCGTTTGCCGGCGAGTTGGCCGATTTGTGCGCCGCCGGCGCGATACGACTTAGACGAGACTTCTCCATCCTGCTGTCGCTGATCGAGGCGCACGCATTGCTGCATCGCCAGACCCGGGCGCGTGATGCGCTGGGCTGCATTGTGGCAGAGGCCAGAGATTACGACATGGTGCGCGCGTTGGTTGGCGACATTCTGGCCGAAGCAGCGCAGGCGGCTGTGCCCCGGCTGGTTCGCAAAACGGTTGAGGCCGTGCGCAAGATCTCGGACGAGTGGGATCGTAGTGTCATGGCCGTGGCGCGCGTGCTGAAGGTCAATCAGTCAACGGCGACACGGCGCTGTCAGGCTGCCGTGCAAGCGGGGTTCATCGTCAACGAGCGGAAGCGGGGCGAACGTGGCTGCAAATTCCAGCTATTCGAACCAATGCCGAAAGACGCGCACGTTTTGCCGACGGAATTGGCGCATGCATGCATGCAGACAAACCTTTGCTCCGGCACCCTTCCTAACCCGCTGTAATTGTTTATATTTCCTGGATCCTTCGAGCTCATATGCACGTATGCATGCATTCGTACATACACAGACCATTTGTCGATTTTGGGCGGTTCTTCATTCCGCGCACAGTTTGCGAGGCAAGGCGGGGTCGCGGGGCGGGGCATTGTGGACGAAGGCTGTGATCGCGTCCCAGGTTCGCCTGGCCTTCGAGTCGCGGAGGAGCATGTGGTAGCCGTCGGCGTAGCAGGTGACGCGGGTTGTGCCGGGCATGGCGCGGCTTGCCGCTTCGATGGGGCCTGCGGGCACGACCTCGTCGCCCTTGGCGTAGAGGATTGCGGTTGGCAGGGACACATTGGGGGCCGCCTGCCAGGCTGCTTCCATCAGGTCGACGAGGCCGTAGGTGGCGTCGATGCGGGTCGCCTTGATGACGAAGGGGTCGCGCCCGAGGGCCAGCAGCATCTCCTCGTTGTCGGAGGGTTTGATGTTGAGCCCCCTGCCCGTCAGGCGGCTGCCGGGGGCGAGTTGCATCATGGCCCAGAGGGCGGTGCGCTTGAAGACATCGAGATTCGACCAGCCCCAGAGTGCCGGGGACACCAATATGAGGCCGTCGGCGATGGGTGGAGTCTGAGACGCGGCCAGGATGGCGACGGCGCCGCCCATGCTTTCGCCGAGGAGGAACATTTTTGCGCCGGGGTGGCGGGCGCGGACGAGAGCGATAAAGGTGATAGCGTCGCCTGCCATGATTTCGTGGCCGGGCCAGCGGCCATTGCCTTCGGTGCGGCCGAAGCCGCGCTGGTCGAAAGCATAGGTGGCGATGCCCTGGGCCTGCCAATGGGTGGCGGCGGCGGCGATGAACTGGCCGTAGTCGTTCATGCCGTGCAGGGCGACGATCACGGCGCGCGGATTCTGGGTTGGCCAGGCGCTGAAGGCCAGGATGTAGCCGTCATCGGATTGCCAATGACCGCTATCGACGAAGCTCGGCGCCGTGGGTCCGGGACCAGGTGCGAGGCGCTGGGCTACGCAGGCGGAGAGGAAGAGGGACATGATCAATGCAACGAAAACGCCCTGGGAGCGCCGGCATCCTGCCGGCCCTTTCAACAATGGAAAATAGAGCCGACTGGAAGCCGGCGCTCCCAGGGCGATGAACAGTGCAAACATCCTCATCCCTTTAAAACACCCGCTATCCGGCGGCGCGGGTGCGACGCTCACGCACTGGCGACTTCGCGGGCAATCGCGGTCGTCACCGGCACCGGGAAATCCAGCAGCATCTGGGCGATGGCTTTGCCTTGCGGGTCGTTGCGCAAGCTGGCGACGCCGCCGCCGCCGAGGGCGTCATGAAGCAGGAAATTCAGCCCGTGAATGCCCGGCAGATCAAAGCGCTCGACTTTTCCTTTGCCAGGGTCAAATAGGTGGACAAACCATTTGGCCACCGACGCCTCTGTCAGCGCGGCACGGATGTAGGGCGCATAAGATGGTTTGCGGGCCATGACGCCGATGTTGGAATTGTTGCCCTTGTCGCCGGAGCGGGCAAAGGCCAGTTTGATCAAGGGGACAGATTGGGTGGTGGCCTCGAGCCTGGCATCGATGGTGGGGCGCACGATCATCTTGGGGTCGAAGCCGCCCGCGGTGTCTTCGCGCGAATGGAAACTGTCACCCGCCACATGCACCGTGACGGTCAGGTCTTTCTTGGGGATCAGGCACGAGAAGTGGCGCACGACCGGCGCTACTTTGGGCCGCAAACCGGCATAGCCCGAGGTGCCGGGCGCGAACGAAGTGCCCGACGAGGTCAGTTCGCGCATCATCAGTTCCAGCGGTTCTTTACGGGCGTGCTTGGCGGCAAGTTTAAGAATGGCCTCGCGCCCAGCGATGTGGTGCTTGTGCGGACCGTAAGAGTCTTCGTCGCCCAGAATTTCGATGCTGGTTTCGCTAAACTGTCCCCAATTGCGCTGGCGCAGGATGCCTTCCATGCGCTTGAGGACGGCCTCGCCGGTGCGTCTGGCCTTGGCGGCCGCGTCGATGCCGCCGATCGAAACCAGATTGCCGATGCGGTAGCCGTCTTCGTAAGTTGTCGAGCATTTGTAAGTTGCGGTCGGCGCATAACCTTTGGCGCACGAGACGCTGACGCGGTCTTTGCCCTGTTGCTCAAGGCGAACCTGGCTGAAATCGCAGGCAACGTCGGGCAGCATATAGGCCTGCGGGTCGCCGATTTCGTAGAGCATCTGTTCGCCGACGGTGCCCACCGAGACGAGGCCACCGGTGCCTTCGGGTTTGGTAGCAACGAAACTGCCGTCGGCCGACACTTCGGCAATAGCGTAGCCGATATTCTCCCATTCGGGCACTTGTTCCCAATCGGTGAAGATGCCGCCGCAGGCCTGGGCGCCGCACTCGACGATGTGACCGGCCAGGCTGCCGCCTGCGAGTTTGTCGTAGTCTTTCGTGGTCCAGCCGAATTCATGGATGCAGGCTCCCAACGTCACCGCGCTGTCAACGCAGCGGCCGGTGATGACGACATCGGCGCCTTTGGCGAGTGCTGCTGCAACCGGGAAGCCGCCGAGATAGGCGTTCATGCTGACGGGTTTTTCGGGAAGCGGCGCGCCGGTGAACATTTCGGTGACGCCTTGGGCTTTCCACTTTTCGAGTTGCGGCAGGACATCGTCGCCGTCGACGTAGGCGACCTTCAGCGCCACGCCCTGCTTGGCGAGGAGCGCTTCGAGTGCTACGGCGCAGGCTTTGGGGTTCATGCCGCCGGCGTTGGCGATCACCTTGATCTTCTTCTCGGCCACTTCGCGGGCGATGCCGGCCATGGTGACGGTGACGAAGTCGTGGGCGTAGCCGAAGTTCGGGTCCTTCTCGCGTTGGCGGGCCATGATCGACATGGTGATCTCGGCCAGATAGTCGAAGACGAGATACCGGATGTTACCCTTGTCGACGAGTTGGGGGGCGGCGGTGAAACTGTCGCCCCAGAAGCCGGAGGCGCAGCCGATGCGGATGGTTTTGGTCATGTTCCAACCCAATTCGAAGATAGTTTTGTCATCGATGACAGTTTCAAGCGAAGCGGCGAAAATACGAGGTGGCACTTTCTCCGTAAAGAAACTGAAGCACAATGCCAACATGATTGTTTCGAGATTTCGCGGGTTCGCGTGAGAATTGTCATTCAATGTCCCAACCCTTTGCTTTCAGTGCTGACAAAGCCGAATCCGGGGTATCGCCGACCGCAACAAAGTCTGGAGGGTCATCCCAAAATTCCATACATTCGACGTCGTTTCCCCACGGACTTACAAGTTTGTGGTTACCCAGGCCGCAAACCAGATCGCCGCCCTTGTTTGGATCATCCGCCGCGGCGATTGCGACCCAACGCCCTTTGGAATAGACGCCCGTGTAGCGATCCTGAACGATCGCAATTGGGTACCCATTGCGCCGATTTTCGTCCTGCATGTTACCTACCCCAACTGCTTAAAGAGATTGCGGGCGATCACCAATTGTTGCACCTGGCTTGTGCCTTCGTAGATGCGGAAAATGCGGACGTCGCGGTAGAAGCGTTCGACGCCGTAGTCGGTGACGTAACCGGCGCCGCCGAAGATTTGCACGGCGCGGTCGGCCACCCTGCCAACCATTTCGGAGGCGAAGTATTTGGTGCACGCGGCCTCCATCGTGACGTTGTCGCCGGCGTCGCGCTTGCGGGCGGCATCGAGCACCATGCAGCGGGCAGCGTAAGATTCGGTTTTGGAGTCCGCCAGCATCGCCTGAATGAGTTGGAACTCTGCAATCTTCTGGCCGAACTGGTCGCGTTCGAGCGCGTATTTGGCGGCGTCGCGGATCAGGCGCTCGGAGACGCCGACGCAGACGGCCGAGATGTGCAGGCGGCCGCGGTCGAGCACCTGCATGGCGACGCGGAAGCCCTGCCCTTCTTGGCCCAGCATGCAGCTTGCGGGGACATGACAGTCTTCGAAAATCACATCGCAGATATGGGCGCCCTGCTGGCCCATTTTGCGATCCGGTTTGCCGATGGTGATGCCCTTGAAGTTCGCGGGCACGAAGAAGGCGGTGATGCCCCCTGCGCCCTTGTTGGACGGGTCGGTGCGCGCCATGAGGGTGAAGACCGAGGCCTTGTTGGCGTTGGTGATGAAACGTTTGGTGCCGTTGACGACGAAGTGATCGCCCTTGCGAATGGCGGTGGTGCGCAACGAGGCGGCGTCGGAGCCCGCACCCGGTTCGGTGAGGCAGAAGCTGGCAATGGCTTCACCGCTGGCGAGTTTGGGCAGCCATTCGCGCTTTTGATCTTCGCGGCCGAACATGACCAGGCCCTGGCTGCCGATGCCAACATTGGTGCCAATGGTCGAGCGGAAGGCGGGCGAGGTCTGGCCGAGTTCGATGCAGACGAGCACCTCCTCCTCCATAGTCAGGCCAAGGCCGCCATATTCGGTGGGGATGGAAATGCCGAACAAGCCCAGCTCGCGCATCTCGGCGACGATGGCGTCGGGGACAAGATCGTCACGCGCGGTCTTGTCCTCGTTGGGAACAAGGCGCTCGCTGACGAAGCGACGGACGGTGGCGATGAGTTCGTTACGGGTTTCGGTGTCGAGGGGCATGGAGGGGTTCCGGTGGACTTGTTCGGCGAAGGCCGACCTTTCACGACTTCTTACACCAAATTCAAGTCACGTCGTGGGTGGTCCGCCTGCGCGGACCATGACAGCGAATGGGAGAAATGTGAACACTCAAGGCCGTCGCGGGCGCTGTTTCGCGGAGACCGATTTTATGACGATGCGGTGTTTTCCAGTGGCGTTCAGCGGATTGAGTATCAGGGCCTGGTCCATCAAGGCACCGACATCCGGATCGGCGAGCGACTTTGCGCTTTCGAGCACGATGTGGCGGACCTTGCTGCCGCTTCCCTTCAGAAGTTTTTTCGGGTCCTTGAGCTTTGGCCCGTTGAAAAAGAACAGGCTGATCCACCGCGGGTAAAGGGCAATGGAGAATACAACATCAGACACTTTCTCCGACGGGCCAAAGCCTACGGCGAGCGCGTTATAGTTGTCATAGACAAGCTCCAATGCGCCTGGCAACCGCTTGCGCATGGCGGCCAATATCTGTCTCGCGGCGGCTGCGATGCTCGGATCGTACTTGGCGATGAAGCCGTCAAGCTGTTTTCTTGGGACCAGTTCGATCAGCTTTGCCCCCCTTGGCGAGGCCGCAAATGGGCTTCGTTGCCGGTGATGCTTACATCTCCCAGCCTACGCTCGCAAAGTGAATTTCTCCAAGCAGGCGAGTTATTTTGCGGGGTTTTGTTGTCCACGAGTTCATCAATCGCTTCGGGGCGTGGAGCACGCATGATACGGTATTGCACGTTCTTACTCATCTTCCTGGGGGTTGCCTTGAATCATTGCGTCGCGGCCATGGCCGTTGTTTTGGGTTTTGTGTTTGCAGCCAGCGCTCAAGCGGCCGAACCGGGGAAGCCGAAGCCTGCCGCCTCACTTGAAGAGCTCGACAAGCGGCTTGCGGCAGAGTTCGCCAAAGGAAACGTCCCCGGCGCAAGCGTTACCATCGTCGAGGGCGGCCAAATCGTCCTTTCGAAAGGCTATGGTTTTGCCGACCTCAAAGCGAAAAAGCCGGTCACCCCGGAAACGGTCTTCCGCGCAGGCTCCATCTCCAAAAGCTTCACCGGCATCGCGGTTATGATGCTGGTCGAAGAAGGCAAGCTCAACCTCGACGCAAAGCTCGCCGACCTGATGCCCGAACTGAAATACGACAACCCTTGGGAGAAGACCGACCCGGTCCGCCTCGTGCATCTTTTGGAGCACACGACGGGCTTCGACGACATCACCTTCCGCCACTATCTGCTCGAAGGCAAAGACGTGCCGCTGTCTGATGCCGTCGATAAGTACGGCCCGTACACTAGCCGCTGGAAGCCCGGCACGATGACGTCGTACTGCAACGCGGGGCCTGTGATCGCCGGGCGCATTATCGAAAAGGTCAGCGGGCAGAAATTTCAGGACTTCATTGCAAGCCGCTTGACCGGCCAGCTCGGCATGGAGAGCGCCTATTGGACACGCGAACCGCAAATCAGCGATCGGCTGTCCAAGAGCTACAGCGACGGAGGCGCCAAAGAGGAGCCGTTCGTTGAAATCCTGGCGCGGCCCTCGGGTTCGCTGAACGTCACGTCAAAGGACTTGGCGAAGCTGCCGTTGCTGATGCTCGGTCGCGGGACGCTGGACGGGCGCACCTATCTCAGCACCGCCTCCGTCGAGCGAATCGAACGCCCCGAGTCCAACGACGGCGCGCGCGCCGGCCTCAAATATGGCTACGGTCTGGGCAACATGATCTATGCCGGCAAGAAGGGCCTGTTCTTCGGGCACGACGGCGGTATCGACGGCTTCGTCTCGAAATACGAATACGCACCCGGCCAAGGTGCCGGCTTCGTGGTCATGGCGAACCTCGGTGCGTCGGAAGCCTTTGCGGCTGGCGATGAAATCAGAAGCTACCTTGAGCGCAATTTTCCCGACCCAAAACCAGTCGCTGTGCCTCTGGCACCTGCCGAATTGGAACGGTTGACCGGTTTCTACCAATCAATCACGCCACGCCAGCAGAAGCTTGCGGTCCTTGAGAGCATCTTCGGCTGGCAAACCGCGCGCGCAAAGGGCGGCGAACTCGAGTTCAACGACACGAAACGCACCCATGTCGGCAACAACATCTTCCAGAAGACCGACAAGGCCGCGCCAAACATCGTCTTCGTACCCAAAGGCGATGACGTTTTGATGTTCACGGCAGTCGGCGCCGACCGCAAAGTGCCGCTCCCGGAACTCGTGGGCAAAGCGGCGCTGGCGGCGCTGTACGCGCTCGCTCTCGTGCTGACTGCCCTCTACATGCTGATCTGGATCCCCAGCGCATTCTTCGGCCGATTGCGAGAACGCGGCGGCTTGACGATCAGGTTGCTGCCGTGGCTCGCGATGCTTTCGACTGTCGCCGTCACAGGGATCGCCATTTTCAGCTTCGCAGGCGCAAGCCTCGACCAACTCGGCAAACCAAGCCCGCTTGGATGGGCCCTCTATGGCGCGACGCTAGCCACGCCTGCTTTGGGCGTCCTCACGTTGCTCCGCTCAGCCATGGGCGCTCCCGACGCAAACATGCTTGCACGCGGGGTCGCCTGGCTGAGCGGCATGGCAACGCTGGCCTTCGCGGGCTATCTCTGGTCGTACGGCTGGATCGGCATGAAACTCTGGGAGTAACTTTCTCAACGATGGCGAGTTCAGGACGACCGGTGTGCTATGCAGGCGCAAAGAGCGGAGCGTACTGATGGCGACCAAGAATACCGGGGCCTTGGCCGGGATCAAAGTGATCGATCTGAGCCGCGTGCTCGGCGGACCGTATGCGACGCAGATCTTGGGCGATCATGGGGCGGACGTGATCAAAGTAGAGCCGCCCCAAGGCGACGAGACGCGCGAGTGGGGGCCGCCGTTCCGCAATGATGATCGGGCTAGCGGGGCGTCGGCTTATTATGAAAACATCAACCGCAACAAACGCGGTATGGCCCTGGATTTGGCAAAGCCTGAGGCGCGGGAGGTTTTGTTCAAGCTGCTCGCTGATGCTGACGTGCTGGTTGAGAATTTCAAGATTGGCACGCTTGAGCGCTGGGGAATGGGCTACGCATTTTTGTCGAAAAAGTTTCCGCGGCTTGTGCATGCACGGGTTTCGGGATTCGGTGCGGATGGACCCTTGGGCGGCATGCCCGGTTATGACGCGATCGTGCAGGCGATGACGAGTTTGTCGTCGTGCAACGGTTCGCCGGAGTCGGGACCGGTGAAGCTCGGCGTACCGATGGTCGACATGGCGACGGGGCTCAATCTGGTGATCGGGATCTTGCTGGCGCTGCACGAACGGCAGCGTTCAGGCCAGGGACAGTTTGTCGAGGTGGCGCTCTACGATGCGGGGCTGTCGATCCTGCATCCGCATTCGGGCAATTGGCTGATGGGTGGACGCATCCCGAAACTTTTGGGCAACGCACATCCGAATTTGACGCCGTACGATCTTTATCCGACGGCAACGCGGCCTATCTATCTGGGGATCGGCAATGATGGGCAGTTTCGCAAAGCGTTGACGGTTCTGGGAATGGCGGCGGTTGCCGACGATCCTCGCTTCAAGACGATGGCTGATCGCAATGCGCACCGGGCGGAGCTGACAGCTCTGTTGCGCGATGCTTTTGCGAAGGTGGATGGCGCGACAATCGCGCTGGAGATTTTGAAAGCCGGGGTGCCTGCGGGGCCGTTGAACTCTATCGAAGAGACGCTCAACGATCCGCAGACAGCGGCGCGGGAGATGATCGTTGAGCGAAATTCTTATCGGGGAATCGCCTCCCCGGTGAAAATGTCCCGGAATAAATCGCAGACCCGTCACACGCCGCCCGATTTCGGTGCCGACAATCGTGCGGTGTTGAAAGAGGCAGGCTATGGTGAGGAAGAAATTGATCAGTTGATTGGGTTGGGGGCGGTTGTCGAAAACCGCGTGGGGTAACATGAAGATATTCGCGGCGTGGCTGGCGCTTGGCTTTGGAACTTTTCTGGCCGTCGCCGAGGCCTTGCGCAACTCGGGCGAGGTTCAATGGTGGCCGTTCTGGGTCGTGGACTACATCGCGGTGCTGCTTCTGCAATGGGGCGCGGTGTCGGTGCTTTGGAGCCCGAGTAATCGCGGCACAGCGGTATTGACCGCGGGATGGGGATTTACGAGCGCCATGTTTTACATGTCGCTGTTCGGGCATGTGTCTGACCTGATGAGCACGGGCACTGAGGTCGCCAACACGAACGCCCAGTCGTCGCTGGATGAGCCGTGGTTGACGGTGGTGATCGGTTTGATGTTTGCGATCACGCTCACGGGGTTGAGCGCAAGCTTGATCGGCGACCGGCAAGCGCATAGACACTTGGCGGATGAAACTTAGCGCACTCGATCAATCACCTATTCGCAAAGGCGGCACGGCCGCCGACGCCGTGCGGGAGACGATTGAGCTTGCCAAATGTTGCGAGCGCTTTGGCTACAGCCGCTATTGGCTGGCCGAGCATCACAATACCAGTTCCTTTGCGGGCTCGACGCCGGAAGTATTGATTGCGCGGGTTGCGGCGGAAACCAAAACGATCCGGGTGGGCTCGGGCGGGATCATGCTGCCTCACTACAGCCCGCTGAAGGTGGCCGAGAATTTCCGGATGCTGGAGACGCTTTATCCGGGGCGGGTCGATCTGGCGATCGGCCGGGCGCCGGGTGCCGATGGGCGTACCAGTGTAGCGCTGCAAGCGGGACCGCAGGCCTGGGATATCGGTGCGTTTCCTCAACAGGCGGAGTTGTTGCGGCACTATCTGGAAGAGGCGGCAGGGCTTGCCGAATGGCCGGCGGCGCATCCCTACCGGCAAATCCATGCTTCACCGCGCGGGCCCGGGATGCCGGAAATGTGGATGCTGGCTTCAAGTTTGAGTGGTGCTGTTTTTGCGGCTGAGCTGGGGCTGCCATTGTCGTTCGCGCAATTTATTTCGCCGGACGGCAGTGGTGTTGAGGCGGCGCAGACTTACCGGCGGCAGTTCAAACCGCATCGCGAAGGTGACGTGCCGCGGGTGAGTGTGGCGGTATTTGCTCTGGCGGCGGATACGGAAGAAGAAGCCGAGCGATTATGCCTGACGCGCAATCTTTGGGTGATGCAGTTGCTGCGCAATCAGGCCGGGCCGTTCCCGTCGCCGGAGGAAGCGGCCGCCTATGCGTATACGCCTGAGGACCGGGTGATGCTGCGGGGTATTGCTGCGCGCGGAATTACCGGAACAGCGGAACGGGTGCGGGCGGGACTTGAGAAGATCGCCGGCGAGTACGGCGCAGACGAGGCCGTGGTGCTGACGATCACCTTTGATTTTGCAGCGCGGGTGCGGTCGTATGAGTTGATCGCGAAGGCGTTTGGTCTTGGGGCTTAGGGGCGCGTTTGGCGCGTTGCTCCACAAGACTGCGAATGCGGCGCTGAACGTCCGGGGTGATGGGAAACGACCACAGCAGAGCGATGGCTGGAAGGTAGAAAACGATGGGAAGAAGAGAAAATACATAGGTCAAGGCGGAAATGGCTTCCGGTGATTTTTCGACGACACCTGAACTGAAACCGAGATAGCCCACGAGCATCAGCGCGAAGCCCGCCCCGACTGCGTCGCCACCTTTGATGGCGAGGCCGAAGAAAGAAATCAGAAGGCCGGCCCGTGGTTCGTGGGTGCGCAGGGAATCGAGATCGACGACGTCGGCGGCGATGGATTGGCCCAGGGTGTAGGGGGCTGAAAATGCAGCGCCCAACAACGCGAACAGGGCCAGATTGGGCCAGTAGCCAAAGCTCTGAAGCAGCGGCAGAGTGGCAAAAACGCCCACGCCGATGAGCATGGCGATGGACAGCGCTTTGTGTTTGGTGATCCTGCCGCCAAGCCAGATCCACAGGGGCGCGAAGACGATGGCCGCAATGATAAGGGCCAGGGGAAAATGATTGCCTTCGGCCTTGGTCAGACCGACCGCATCGACCATATAGAACAGGAATAAAACTTCAGCGGCGCGCGAGGCGATGCGAACGAAAAAAGTGGCGAAGAACAACCGCAAGAACGGCAAGTTTGAAATGGCGGCCTTCGCACCCTTCCAGACCGAGACGTGTTCGGTCGAGCCATAGGGCGGTTCGGGTGTTGAGGCGAACATGATGGCGACACCGAACGGCGTGAGGGCGACAATCGTCCAGCCGAGCACGGCCATCGCGTTCCAATAGCCGCCGCCTTCGGCCGCAGATGCGACGCCAACGATGACGGGGATGGCGCCGGCCAGTGCCAAACCCACGAGCGTGAAGATTTCGCGCACGCCGGTGATGCGCGAGCGTTCGTTGTAGTCGCCAGACAGTTCGGCGCCCCAGGCGCCATAGGGGATCGTGATCATGGTCCAGCCAAGATAGAAGACGGCGATCCAGATCAGGAGGTGGGTTTCGTCAGCGCCTGGAGGAGGCAGGAACAGCATGTAGACGCCGAGCATGAAGATCGGCGCGCCAAGCAACACCCAGGTGCGTCTGCGACCCAAACTCCAGGTGGTGCGGTCGCTGGCATAACCAATAATCGGATCGATGATGAAGTCGGCAAGGCGGGCCACGAGGAGAATGAGGCCGACGGTTTCGATGTTGATTTTCAAATCTTCGGCGTAAAACTTCGAGACGAAAACCGCGATGGGAAGGCCTGCAAATGCCAGGGGTACGGCCAGTTGGCCGAAGCCCAGAATTGTCAGCCAGGACATACGATCAGAGGGTTTAAACTCGGTTGCTGAACGCTGCAAACTCGGCACTCCTGACGTCGCATTTGTGTGGGATTGTATTCGATGCGGGCTAATGCGGCATTAAGCGCACGAACTCAAGTGCGGTTCATACACGAATTGTTTATTTTTATGTTTCGTCAGGTGCGGGTGCCGATATAGGCGAAGAAAAGGCAGCCAAGTCCTATGATCAGCGTCAGCATGTCCAGGCGTAAAAAAGGCAACTGAACCGGCAAGTCGATGATGGGCAGAATGGAGATAAAACTCAATAAGCCCAAAATGATCAAGGCCCAAATCCGTATGCGGCGTGACAGCGAAGGGTCTTTGACATCGATTGTGGCGCGCTCACTGACGATGAAGGCGGAGCCCAAACACAGGAGCCCCACGATCGGCATCAGGATGTTTGCCTGGAGGAACAAAAATTTCAGCGGAAGACTTGCCAGACCGATGGAGCCCAGAATAGCGAGCATGCCTGCGATCCAAAGCATCCACGACTGCAATCTGGCGAGTGATCTGGACATGGTCTATCCTGGTAACAATCCGACGACTGCGGCCGTCATGCACGTGGACAAGGTTCCCGGGATGATGGATTTCAGCGACAGTTCGACGATTTCGTCGCGGCGGGAAGGCGCGAGCGCACTGATTGAGCCGATCATCATGCCGACAGATCCAAGGTTGGCGAAGCCGCACATGGCGTAGAGCATGAGCAGCTTCGAGCGTTCGGTCAAAGCATCTCCCGGCAATGCGGCAAGATTGAGGTAGGCGATAAGTTCGTTGAGGATGGTTTTGGTGCCCATCAGGCTGCCAGCCACTGCAGCGTCGCTGAACGGGACACCGATCAGCCAGACGATAGGTGCGAATATCCAGCCTATGGCCCGTTCAAAACTCAGCGGCGCGCCTGCGATTTCAACATTGCCGAGGGCAATATTTGCCAGCGCCACCAGCGAGATCATCACAACCAGCATGGCGATAATGCTGAGGTACATCTTCATGCCGTCCTCAGCGCCGATGGAAATGGCGTCCATGGTCGAGCGATAGAGCGGCTTGGTGCCCAGATCGGCTGGCGTTGTTTCAGTACCGGGGATCATTATTTTCGACAACAAAATGGAGGCGGGCAACGACAGCAGAGACGCCACAATGATATGGCCCAATGCGCCCGGGATGGCCGGCTCAAGAATGGTTGCGTAGAGTACCAAAACCGTGCCTGCGACATTGGCCAGTCCGCAGGTCAGCAGTGTGAAGAGCTCGCTGCGGGTCATTCTCTCAAGGTAGGGACGAATGAGCAGCGGCGCTTCGATCATGCCGAGAAAAACATTGGAGGCGCAGCCCAGGCCCAATGCGCCGCCGATCTTCATGCTCTTCTCGAGGGCGTAGGCGAAGCCGCGCACGACGACGGGCAGAATGCGCCAGTGCCAAAGCAGGGCGGAGAGCGCGGACATCACGATAACGATGGGGAGAATCGTGAAGGCAATGGTTATGATCGAATTGGGGTTGGTGACCGCAAACGGCGCCGGGCCACCGCCAGTGAAGCCGAAGACAAAGGACGTGCCTTTGGCGGTTGCCGACTGGATGGCATCGACCAGGACATTGAGCGACAGCAGGGCATCGCGCATGAAGGGAACGCCGAGGAACAGGGTTGCCAGGCCTATTTGCAGGGTCACTCCAACGACGACCAGGGTCCACGGAAAGGCGGCCCGGTTCTCGGACAGAGCCCAGGCAATGAAAACGAACACGCCCAGACCAAGGGCGCTTTGCAGTTGCGGCGGAAAATCCACGGAAGCCCCCTGTGAGTCGACACTGCAGTACTAGAGCATGTTTCGGCGAATTGGACGTCGTTTCCACGGTCACTGGGTACGCAATTTATCAAAACTCGTCATGGCCGGGCACTTGACCCGGCCACCCAGCTGGCTCGCGTCGGCGAGACGAAGAGTCTCGTCTATTCTTAAAGCAGAGCACCATTCCGTTGCGTAGACACGCAACGACTGGGTGGCCGGGTCAAGTGCCCGGCCATGACGAATGTGGGGAACGAAACGCGCTCTGGTATCAGATTGCTGGCTGAAAACTGCGGGCGCAATTGCGCTTTGCCAAGACGCGGAAAATTTGATCCACTCCAACTTGCCACTCCAACTTGAGCGTCAGTTTTAGAGGTTTGTCAGCCGTGAAAGCCAGATCAGTACGAAGTCTTTTTGCCGTATTCCTTGCGATAGGATGTGCTGCGGCGCTTTCAATCGGGCTTGCAGTCGGCGCGGAGACAAAGCCAAAGGGCTCCAGCGAGCAGCCGAAGTCCAGAGCCGATTGGCCGACGGAACGGGTCACCGTTATAGGCCGACGTGGAAATTTGCGGGATTGGCTCACCAACCACACGCTGCGTGGCACCGAAGGTTTCGCCGACGGCTCTGCGCCGGCCGATGTCGGGCAACGCTCGGAATTCTACTGGCAGATTTATTATATGGCTGGCGGCAAGCTGGAGGCCCATTTCCAAAAGCTTGGCGCGCGGGTGCCGCATGCCCCCATCGAAGCGCTTGGCTATGTCGAGTACGGCACCTGGCGCATCGATGGCGAGGGTGATCTGTGCCAGACTATTCCAAAGGTCGGCTGGGGTGTCGAGCTTTGCTACTGGCTCGACCGGCGTGGAAATCGCGTTGCGATGTACTACACGTACTGCGGCGCGTTCAACCGCTGCTATGTCGGGCGGCTGGGGCCTGAGGGTGAGCTGGTGCCGGGGCGCGCATTTACGCGGTAGGGCTGCGGCGGCGAGAGCGGGCGGCGAGGCGCGGATGGTTACGTGTCCCTAACTCTTCCCTTTTTCTCGCATCCCAGTCCGAAAACGATATGGCGTCATCGTGCACAATCGTGCTCCGGGGAGAATCAACCGGCGCGGCCGGAGAATTACGACAGCCAGTCAACACAGATTCTTTCAAATCAAGCCGTTAACATCATTTCCAAATCGTGCGAGATTGAGTTAGCGCCATTGCATGCCCATTGACGTGCAGGCTAACATGCGCCCATGGAGATGCATCAGGTCCGCTACTTCCTTGCCGTATGCCGCACCTTGAACTTCACCAAGGCGGCGGCGGAGTGCAATGTCGCTCAGCCTTCATTAACGCGCGCGATACAAAAGCTGGAAGAGGAATTCGGCGGGCTTCTGTTTCATCGCGAGCGAGCGAACACGCATCTGACCGAGTTGGGACGGGCCATGCTTCCGCATCTGCAGCGCACGTTCGACGCGGCGCAAACGGCGCGACAGCTCGCCACCGGCTTCAAGAAAGGCGATGTTGTGCACTTGCGGGTTGGCGTGTCGACCACTGTGCCGTCGGCGATGGTGGCGAGCGTGCTCAGCGGCGTGCAACGGGCGGTGCCATTGCTTGAGCTGACGCTGGGCGCCGGCATCGACACGAAACTTGTCGAGGACGCGCTCGCGGGCGACCTCGATGTGTTCGTGACGGGGGACGACACCGAATTGCCCGAGAAGTTGCACAGTTGGACCTTGGGCCGCGAACCGCTGGTCGCTGTGATGACGGCTGCACACCCACTCGCGGCGATCGACATCCTTTCGCCGAAAGACTTTGACGGTGTCGACGTCATCGAGCTGACGAACTGTCCGATCGCCGGGCGCTTTCGCCAGATCTGCGGCGAAGCGGGCGCGACGCCGAAGTGCCTGAAGCGCGTTACGACGAGCGATCAGGTCCTGTCGCTTGTGCGCGAAGGTTTGGGGATCGCAGTCTTGCCGCCGACGATGGTCGCGGGATCGGGGCTTGTCGCCAAGCCGATCGAGGGGGTGACGCTCGACCGTGCCGTTACGCTCGGGACCGTCGCGGGACGCAAGTTTTCGGCCGCGAGCGATGCTTTCGTCAAACTCGCGCGCACACGCGATTGGAGTTAGAGCGCCTGAGATCAGCGCAGCGCCGATAGCGCGCCCACAATTTCTTGAGGCTCGAGACGGTAGCGGAAATCGGGGTTGACGAAGGCCTTGGCGATGATGCCGTCGGGGCGGACGATGTATGTCGCGGGCGTCGGCAGCATCCACGCCTCGTTGCCGTATATGCGCAAGAAGTCGATGCCGCGTTCCAGATTGCCGATGCGGATGCCATCCGGCACAGGAAACATCAAGCCGCATTCGAGCGCGAGGATGTTGTCGAGGTCGCACAGAATTTCGAAGCCAAAGTCGCGGTCGACTTTGGTGCGCAGAGCGATGCCGCCCGCTTCCGGCGTTATGGCAACGAGCGTTGCGCCAAGGGCTTGGAATTGCGGCGCTGTCTCCGCGAGGGCGTTCAACTCGGCCGAGCAGTAGGGGCACCATGCACCGCGATAGAAGCTGAAGACGGTGGGACCTTTTGCCAGCAGATCGTCACGGCGAACGAAGCGGCCGTCGGCACTTGCAAGCTGGAAATCGGGGAACGTGTCGCCTTCCTTCAACGCGCCTTGGGTCGCGCCGCTGTCCATCAACTGCTTCACGAGCTTGTCGTAAAGCTCGCGCGCGCGAGGACTGGCCGTGTCGCGGAGCGCAGCCAGTTCGGCGTCGAGTGTGGTTTTCATGGTCATCTCATCCGAGCCCGCGCAGAGTTGCGACTATGTCAGCGGGATCGAGGCGGTAGCGGAAGTCCGGATCGACGTAGGCTTTGGCGATCGCGCCATCTCGCGCGACGACATACGTCGCGGGGATCGGCAGGAACCAGCTGTCGTTGCCGTAG
>JANOFD010000334.1:0-1401 GCA_031413455.1 Rhodobiaceae bacterium | reverse complement strand
CCCATAGTGCCACATGACTAACCCCAACAACCGCAGCGTTGCATCAATTCCCGGCTCCACTGAACACGTCGGGTCGCAGATCGTCGATGCAGGTCTGCGCGTGCATGCGGCATTGGGGCCCGGTTTGCTGGAGTCGGCGTACGAGCACTGCTTGACACATGAACTCGCGCTGCGGGGCATCGATGTTCAACGACAGCTACCAATGCCAACTTCGTATCATGGCACGAAGCTCGATGTGGGATACCGGATCGATCTGCTCGTTGGATCGTGTGTCATTGTAGAGGTCAAGGCGGTCGAACTCATTCAGCCGATCCATCAAGCCCAGCTGCTGACCTACTTGCGTCTGGCCGATTGCCGCATCGGCTTCTTGCTGAACTTCGATGTGATCCTGTTCAAGTCGGGCATCCGCCGCGTGGTGCTCTAGCAGAATCAGAGCGAATCACGAAGAGCATACTTCCTCTTCGTGTCCTTGGTGTCCTTCGTGGTTCAACCTACTTCTGCCTACAAGTTCTACCCGTTATCGAACGGGAACCGGACTGATACTCTCGCCTTCCTAAAACCGCAGCGCCTGATCGAACAGGTTCATCGACCACGCAAACCACAGCAATCCCAGCAACGCCGCCAGCACCAGACTCTCTTTGACGCGTCCCCAGAACCCACGCACCGGATTGCGCCACGCCTGGATCACGTTCAGCAGAACAACCAGTACGCCCGCCGCCCCGATCATCCCGATCTGCTGCAGCTGGTGCAGCCCGGCATCCAGACTTGAATCCAATCCCCACGGGCTGGTGCTCGCTGCACCAATAATTACCACGCCAAATCCCACAACGAAAATGAGCAACGCAAGGCTTGTCAGCATCGTGCCCAGTCGCAAGGCCCGCTCCCACAACGTCCAACCCTGCTCAACGCCATAGTGGCGGCGCACGACCGCGGCCACGGGCCACAGCAACAGGTTAAGCGTGACCATCAGCAGCGACACACCAAACACACCCAGCGTCACCAAAGCCTGCCGCAGATCGGGGACACGCTGGAAAATCGCGACACCGGCGGCCCCGCTCAACATGGTCATCGCGCCATCGCCCGCTTTCACAAACACCAGCTTCCCCTGTCCGAACTTCGCGCGAAACTCGCCGTCACCCATCGCCGTCCAGATGATCGGCTGTCCGTTCAGACCGGTGAAAGCATCGACCGTCAGTGTACCGTCCGCGTTCGCCGTCACGGTCGGCTGGCTGAGCTCGCTCAGAAATTTCAGCGCCGACGTCTCGGCCCGCCGCGATGAAATGTAACTCCCGGCCACGTCTTTTGCCGACAGGCCACTGCTCTTGACCGCCGTCACCGGCGGTTCAAAAGGAAAATACCGGTCAAGAAACTTGCCCCATAACGGTCCGCGTGGCGGCGGCG
>JANOFD010000333.1:0-1019 GCA_031413455.1 Rhodobiaceae bacterium | reverse complement strand
CGACGATCTAATCTTAGTTGCATGGCTTGGGCAACGCTGTAAGAAAGCATTTACGTTGGGTAAATGGAGGGAGTGCCGATGAGAACGCTATGGTTGCCGACGGTCGCGCTCACGCTTGCTGCCTGGGGCGCCAGTGCACTGCCCGTCAGCGCAGGTGCGGTTGACACGTGGCAAGAATGGAGCGCGAAAGAAAATGCCGCGTGGTCAACTGAGAAGTTTGCCATCCTCAAGATTGACGATGCGGTCTATCTGAACGACGGACAGAGCGCGTGGCTGGCGAATCGTAAGCAGAAGGCGCTGGAGTATCTTTGGACCCTCGATGCGCTGGCGGCACCCGACGGGTTGCGGGTGACTTACAGAGACGGCGGCGCTGCTGTACTGCACAAGGGCCAGACCAAGACATTCACATTGGAAAAGCCGCAGACCTTGAACGTTTCGCTCGGGATCGATGTGCGTTTTGCTCTCACCGAAGTCAAACCCGGCGTCAATGGTTTGCGGGTGATGGTCTACAATCAGCACCATCAGGCGGCGCGCGATTTTAAAGGCCTGGCGTATTTTGCGTATAATCCCAACGCCGTTGTCGAGGCCAATTTCGAGCCCTCGCCAAGTTTGGAAGGCGTGGACTTTCAAACCTCGCGTGGCTGGTTCAAGCGGTTCAATCGTGTGGGCTTTGCGGTGTTCACGCTAGAGGGCAAGCCAGTGCGGCTTGCGATGTACACGGACAAGCCGGACGCGACCCAAGTCAAGTCGCTATCAGCGTTTTTCCTGGACGGGTTGTCGGGCAAAGAAACCTATGGCGTTGGTCGTTACTTGGACATTGTCGTCGATGGCATTCCTTCCAAGCTCGTGATCGATTTCAATCGCGCCTACAATCCAAATTGTGCCCGCTCGCCGCATTACAATTGCCCGCTCGCGACTGACAAAATTCCAGTGAAATTGAGAGCCGGCGAGAAGACACCGCCCAAGCATTGAGACAAAAACGCCAGTGTTGCATTGCAGCATCATTAGGCATAAAAGTA
>JANOFD010000332.1:0-4062 GCA_031413455.1 Rhodobiaceae bacterium | reverse complement strand
GCGCTGCGGTCGCGCAGAACGACGATGGAGCGGGCGATGCCGGTCGAGCGCCACGGCTTTCCTTCGCCCATCGCCAAATAAAGAGCGGCGATGTCGCCGATGGGATTGTTCAAGTTCTGCTCGGCGTAGGCGGGTTCGCGTTCGAGCCAGCGGATGTCGACGCCGCCCTTGGCGAAGGCTTCGCGGTTCAGCACATCGATCAGAAAGTTACGGTTCGTGCGGATACCGCACACGCGCGCGGCCTGAAGTTCGCGCACCAGCGTCTGACGCGCTTGGTCGCGCGTGTCGCCGCGGGCAATGAGCTTGACCAGCATCGAGTCATAGTGGCCGGACGCCGGTTCGCCTGCGGCTTCGATGCTGTCCGCGCGCGCGATGTTTCCGACCTTGAGTTCTTCGACGTGTCCGGATTGCGGGGCGAAGTTGTCGGCGGGATCCTCGGCGCAGAGGCGCGCCTCGATCGCATGGCCCGCGATGCGCACTTTGTCTTGCGACAGCGGCATGGGTTTTCCCATCGCCACGTCGAATTGCAGCGCGATGAGGTTCAAACCGGTGACTTCCTCGGTCACCGGATGTTCGACTTGGATGCGCGTATTCATTTCGAGAAAGTAGAAGTTCTTCGCATCATCGAGCAGAAATTCAACCGTGCCCGCGTTGACGTAGCTTACCGCGCGAGCGAGGCGGACGGCCGCGTCGCCCATGCGTGCGCGCAATTCGGCGCTTACGCCGGGGGCAGGGGCTTCTTCCAGGATTTTTTGATTGCGGCGCTGGACCGAGCAATCGCGTTCCCCTAAATGAACAATGTTGTGGTGGCTGTCGCCGAAGACTTGGACTTCGACGTGGCGCACTTTGTCGAGCGCGCGTTCGAGGATGACGCGATCGGATGCAAACGCGGCTTTGGATTCGCGGCGTGCGGATTCCAGCGCGGTGGAGAACGCAGCGAGTTCCTCGACACGGCGTTGGCCGCGTCCGCCGCCGCCGAGTGCGGCTTTGATGAGTACGGGCCATTCTATGCGGGCGGCTTCTTCGGCGAGGCGCTTTTCCGATTGGTCGTCGCCATCATAGCCGGGGATCACAGGCACGCCTGCCTTGCGGGCCAGTATTTTGGCGTTGCCTTTGTCGCCCATGGCGCGGATCGCATCGGGCGACGGACCGATCCACACTAAGCCTGCGTCGATCACGCTTTGGGCGAAATCCGCGTTCTCGGCTAGGAAGCCGTAGCCTGGATGAATTGCTTCGGCGTTGCTTTTTTTGGCCGCAGCGAGAAGTGCAGCAACACTGAGATAAGAGGCGGCCGGCAATGACGGGCCGATGTGAACGGCGTCGTCGGCGTTGGAAACGTGAGCGGCATTGCGATCAGCATCCGAATAGACGGCGATCGCACGCAGGCCCGCGCGCTTTGCCTCGCGGACGATGCGAAGCGCGATTTCTCCGCGATTGGCGACCAGGACCGACTTGAACGGGCGGCAGGGCGGAAGGCTCACGCGGGCCCACGCCCGGGCAGGGTGCCCATGTGTTTGGCGATGATTTGCAGCATCACTTCGTCGGCGCCGCCGCCGATGGAGGCTAACCTGCCGTCGCGGTAGCGGCGGGAGACCGGCGTCTCCGACATGAAACCCATACCGCCCCAATATTGCAGGCAGGAATCGTTGACCTCGCGTTGGAGGCGGGCGGCTTTCAGCTTCGCCATCGAGGCGAGCTTGGTCATGTCTTCGCCGGCGACGTAGCGCTCGACGGCATGCCAGGTCAGCGCGCGCAGGGCTTCGAGTTCGGTTTGCAGTTCGGCGAGGCGGAAGTGGACAACTTGGTTGTCGAGCACCGACTTGCCGAAGATCTTGCGTTCGCGCGTGTAGGCGATCGTCTCGTCGATCGACTTTTGCATGCCGGTCAAGGCCGCGAGCGCCGCGTACATGCGTTCTTCCTGGAACTGCACCATTTGATAGGTGAAGCCCAGGCCTTCCTCGCCGATACGGTTGCGCTTGGGCACGCGCACGTCGTCGAAATGGATTTGCGCCGTGTCGCTTGCGTGCATGCCCAGTTTCTTGAGCGTGCGGGCGACGGTGACGCCCTTGGTTTTCATCGGCACGCAGATCATGGTCTTGTTGCGATGGGCGGGGCCGTCGCCGGTGTTCGTGAGCAGGCAGATCCAATCGGCCTGGGCGCCGTTGGTGATCCACATCTTGCCGCCGTTGATGACGTAGTCGGCGCCGTCATGGCGCGCGCGGGTGGTGATCGCGGCAACGTCTGAACCGGCGCCGACTTCGGAAACGCCGAGGCAGGCGACGTATTCACCGGTGATCGAGGGGCGGAGAAATTCTTCGCGCACTTCGTCGCTGCCGAAGCGGGCGAGGGCGGGCGTCGCCATTTCCGTTTGCACGGCAATGGCCATGGGGATGGCGCCGCAATTGATGTGGCCGAGCGCTTCGCAATAGACGGCGGAGTAGGAGTAGTCGAGGCCGAGGCCCCCGAATTTCTCCGGCTTGGTGATGCCGAGGAAGCCTGCCTTGCCCATCTTGCCGAAGACTTCGTGGGCGGGGAAGGGCGGGTGCTCTTCCCATTTGTCGACGTGGGGGTTGATCTCGGTGTCGATGAAACGGATCAGCGAACGGCGGAGTTCTTCGTGTTGCGGCGTGAGGTGCATTGCGTGGCTCGGTGGGGGGTGGTGTGATTAAAAAAATGGGCCGTCATCCCGTGCGCGATGCGGCATTCTTATGCCGCATCGCAGACACGGGACCCATACGAGGTGCGGTGATGGAAGTTTGGCGATGCCGAGCCTCGGGTGGGTCCCGCATCTGCGGAGCAACACAAGTGTGTTGCGCCGCGTGCGGGATGACGTGGTTTGGGGGGCAGCTCACCCCTTCGGTTTCGACGTCATGGCCAGCATCAGGCGGTAGATGATCCAGACCGGCAGCACGACGATGGCGCCGAGGGCCGCGTAGCGCCAACTCCAGTTGATGGCATCGATGGTCATCTGCCAGACGCGCTGGATCGTGGTGCCGAATTCGCGCCAGAGGTCCATCGGGTCGATGCCGAAGATGGCGAAGATCAGGCCCACGATCACCGATAGCAGTGCCAGCTTCAACAATGTTGGAATGATTGGTCCGCCGAATATCTTATCCACTAGAGTTCTCCACTTTTTGCGCTGCACGCGTGACAGGTCATCCCGCAACTCTCAACTTGGTGTCGTTACGAGATTTAAAATCTCACCGGCAATAAGCGCCGTGATAAAAAATGAGACGACGAAATTGAAACCGCGAAATGGCTTTATTGGTTTGCGCGTAGCAATATCCAAAATTACCGAAACGATTGTCGCAATGATTCCCCCTGCTAGTGGCAAACCTAGGAAGCCGATTAGAACAAGAATGACGTCTGTCATGTTGGAAAACGTGCCACCTGACCGGTATAACACGTACAAGCCGTACCCGATCGCATAGGTGAGCACCAGAATGAAGGTGCTCGGGCGGTTCAAAAAAGAATTTGAATTCTTTCCCATCACATCCTCGCTACGCCGAACGAGTTCGGCCTGAGTTTACGTTCGTCGGCTTCCTTGCAGATGTCCAGGCACATGCCCAGCACGCGTCTGGTGTCTCTGGGGTCGATGATACCATCGTCCCATAGTCTTGCGGTGGCGAATAATGCGGTGGATTCCGCGGCGTAGGTGTCGACGATGTGCTTGGCTGTGGCGTCCAGCGCTTTCATGTCGGGTTCGCGTCCTGCCCGTTTGGCGCCGTCTTCGGCGATGATGGTCATGACTTTGGCCGCCTGTTCGCCGCCCATGACCGAAATGCGGTTGTTGGGCCAGGCAAAGATAAATCTGGGATCGAAAGCGCGTCCGCACATGCCGTAATTACCTGCGCCAAATGAGGCGCCAATATGGAGCGTGAGCTTGGGCACTGCAGCATTCGTCACAGCCTGGATCATTTTCGAGCCGTGTTTGACGATGCCACCGCGTTCGGCCTCTTGGCCCACAATGTAGCCGGTTGTGTTTTGTAAGAAGATGATGGGGATTCCGGATTGGTCGCAGAGCTGGATGAATTGGGCGGCTTTCACGGCGCCTGCGGTGTC
>JANOFD010000331.1:0-6317 GCA_031413455.1 Rhodobiaceae bacterium | reverse complement strand
TCCAACCCATCTCGCCCTCCAAAAAAAGCAGAAAGGCGCTTGAATCACAAATCAGTCTGAATTCAAATCAATTGTGTGAATGCCGTAGCCCAGAGGGAGACGGGCTATCACTATATATTATAGCCCGCCACTTCGGCGGGACTGATGAGGGGACGCAGTGGCGATGCCGGTTCCACCTCAGCGCCCCCATGCGACGAAGTGCGGGTTGGCGAAGGCTTGGGCGGAGTTGCCGTAGGTCATGGGTGTTGTGCCGTCGAGATGCGTGACGCGACCACCGGCGGCGCGCAGGATGGCGTCGCCGGCTGCGGTGTCCCATTCCATTGTTCGCCCCAAGCGCGGGTAAATGTCGGCTTCACCGGCAGCGATAACACAGAATTTCAGGGACGATCCGGCAGAGACTATATGTTCGATCTGATAGCGCGCCAGAAACTCTTCAGTTGAACTGTCGCGGTGAGAGCGGCTGGCGATGGCGATGAGGCCCTGGGCGGGCGAGGGGCGTGTTTCGATTTTGCCGATGTGGCCGATGGCGATCGTCTGTTCAAAGGCCGCGTTGTCACAGCCCCAGAACATGCGATCAATGGCGGGTGCAAATACAACACCGGCTGTGGGATGGCCGTTTTCGATCAAAGCGATGTTGACGGTGAATTCGCCGTTGTGGCTCAGGAACTCTTTTGTTCCGTCCAGGGGGTCGACGAGAAAAAACGTGCCGGCGCTGATATCGGGCAGTGAGCCTGCGGCGGCGCGTTCTTCGGCGATCACGGGTATTGAGGGTTCAAGTTCGCCCAGTTGGCGAAGAATCAATTCCTCTGCCGCTTCATCGGCGGCGGTGACGGGCGAATTGTCGGCTTTCTGGCGGGCAATGGTGTGTTCGGCGTAATGCTGCATGATCACGCCGCCTGCGTCGCGCGCGATATTGACGAGGTGCGTCAGCAAGGCGCGCCGCGTGGCAATTGTGAATGTTCTTTGTGGATTCACCGGTTTAAACGTTTCTTAAGCGGCGTCTGGCTGGTTAGCTTGATGCTTAGTCCTCCCGAACAAACCTCGCCCGTGGACCTCATGACCAATCCCGGCGGCCAAGACAAAAGTCAAGACAAGATGCATGAGCTCGATTTAGCGGCGCTTTTGGTTTCGCGCGTTTGCCATGATCTGATCAGCCCGGTCGCTGCGATTTCCAACGGTTTGGAAATTCTTGCCGACGAGCAGGACCCGGTCATGCGCGCCCACGCCATGCGGCTTATCGAGCACAGTTGTGGCCAGGCGAAGGCGCGGTTGCTCTTTGCCAGGCTTGCCTTTGGCGCGATGGGATCGGCGGGCGCTGAAGTGGATCTCTACGAGGTGGGCCAAGTCGCCAGCGAGTTCTTCAAAACCGGCAAAGCGCGATTGGATTGGCAGATGCCTGCGATCGCTGTCGATAAGGAGATCGTCCGCGTCGTTCTCAATCTGGCGGCCCTGGGGGCTGATTGCATTCCGCGTGGCGGTTCGCTGGTGGTGAAGGCCGAGCAGGGACGGACGATATTTCATGTGGCTATCACCGCCAAGGGGCTGAAGGCCAATTTGGCGCCCGACATCAAGGAAGGCCTGGCGATGCAAATACCGTCGGAAGATTTGACCGGGCGGACAATTGCGCCGTTTATTACGGCGCTGCTTGCCAAGAAAATTAACGGCGACATCTCGTATTCTATCGTCGATGACACGATACGGTTCGATGCAAGGTTCGAACGCAAGGCCGCGTAGTTTTACTGTGCCTCGCGCTCCGTAATTTCGTGCGCCCGCGATACTAACAGGTTGTTAACCCAAATCGCCGAGTTATCGCAGCGTGGAAGAGTTCTCTTCTGCTTGCGGCTCTTGGGTGACGTATGGACGACCTGTTACGCGATTTTCTGACTGAATCAGGTGAGAGCTTGACCATCGTTGACGGCGAGATGGTGAAACTCGAGGCCGATCCCAACAACAAGGAGGTTTTGCAAAAAATCTTCCGCCTGGTTCATACGATCAAAGGCACTTGCGGCTTTATCGGGCTGCCGCGGCTGGAGAAAGTGGCGCACGCTTCTGAGAATGTGCTGGGTAAATTTCGCGACGGCGTCTTGCTGGTAACGCCTGATGCGGTGACGCTGATTCTGGAGTCGATGGACTGTATCAAAACCATCATGAGCGGCATCGAGCAAACCGAATCAGAGCCCCAGGGCGACGACACGGGGCTGATCGCGCGGCTGGAAGAGATGGCCGCCAGCGGCGGCGGGGATGCCGGTACTACGGTTGCCGAGCATCAGGAATTTCTCCGGGCGCAGGCGGCGGAAGGGGCTGAAGCTGCGGCTGCGTCCCCTGCAGAGCCCGAAGCGAAAGCAGAGCCGGTTGAAGCCGCACCTGCACCGGTGAAAGAAGTCGCGTCAGACAAGCATCCAGCGCCGGTTACCGCAAAGGCTGGCGAAGCGTCGCTGGCCAATCAATCCATCCGCGTCAATGTCGATGTGATTGAGCAGTTGATCGTGATGGTCAGCGAGCTGGTATTGACCCGTAACCAGTTGCTTGAAATGGTTCGGCATTCCAACGACAGCGAATTCAAAGTCCCCCTGCAACGTCTGTCGAATGTCACGGCTGAGCTTCAGGGCAGCGTCATGAAAACGCGCATGCAGCCGATCGGCAACGCCTGGTCGAAATTACCGCGCATCGTGCGCGATCTGGCCAACGAACTTGGCAAGAAGATCGAATTGCAGATGTTTGGTGCCGACACCGAGCTCGACCGGCAGGTGCTGGAGCTTATCAAAGACCCGCTGACGCATATGATCCGCAATTCGGCCGATCATGGGCTTGAAACGCCGGCGGAGCGCAAAGCTGCGGGCAAGTCCGATACGGGCGTTATCAATCTGCGTGCCTTTCATGAAGGCGGGCACATCATAGTTGAAATTGCCGATGACGGGAAAGGTTTGCCGATCGACAAGATCAAGGCCAAGGCGCTGGCGAACGGGATCGTTACAGAATCCGAACTTGCGCGGATGAGCGAAGCGCAAATCAACCGATTCATCTTTCACGCTGGCTTGTCGACCGCACAGAAGGTGACGAATGTTTCCGGCCGTGGCGTCGGCATGGAC
The DNA here is from genome assembly GCA_031413455.1 of Rhodobiaceae bacterium. Classification (GTDB taxonomy): domain Bacteria; phylum Pseudomonadota; class Alphaproteobacteria; order Micropepsales; family Micropepsaceae; genus SZUA-430. Next base: position 3,228 of record JANOFD010000331.1, on the reverse strand, counting down.
GTGGTGCGCTCCAATATCGAGCTGATCGGCGGCTCGATCGACTTGAAGTCAAAAGAAGGTCACGGCACAACCTTTACGATCAAGATTCCGCTGACGATGGCGATCATCTCAGCCTTGATTGTCGGGGTGCACAATATGCGCTTTGCCATTCCGCAAATTTGCGTCATGGAACTGGTGCGGGCAGCGGAAGGGACCGACACGAAGATTGAGCGGATCAATACAACAAGCGTTTTGAGATTGCGGGACAGATTGTTGCCTCTGGTCAGGCTGTCGGAAGTCCTGAAATTGCCGCCGATCGAACGCGCGGAAGCGTCCGAGGCCTATATCGTTGTGGCGCAGGCGGGCGGGCAGACCTTTGGGATTGTCGTCGATACTGTGTTCGACACCGGCGAAATTGTTGTGAAGCCGGTGTGTTCGATCCTCAAGGATATCCCGCTGTTCTCGGGCAATACGATCCTGGGTGACGGCAGTGTGATCATGATCCTGGATCCGAACGGCGTTGCAAGCGCGGTGTCGGGCGAAGTGGCAACGCGGGCTGCGGCCGCCAATGCCGCTGGTCTGGTTGTGGCCGACCGCGAGCAGAAACAAGCGATGCTGTTGTTCCGCGCCGGTTCGCCGGAACCCAAAGCGGTTCTGCTGGGGGCGGTCACGCGCCTCGAAGTCGTCGATGCGACGAAATTCGAACGCTCGGACGGCCGCTGTGTGCTGCAGTATCGCGGGTCTTTGATGCCGATCATCACGTCGCTTTCGGGCGCGTTGCGAGAGGAAGGCGGTCAGCCGGTTCTGGTCTTCAGCGAAGGCGAGCAAACGGTTGGCGTTGCGGTGGACGAGATTCTCGACATCGTCGATGCGAGCCTGAGATTCGAACTCACGGCTTCCGGGTCAGGCGTGATTGGCACCGCCGTCGTTCGCGACAAGGCGACCGAAGTTATCGATATCTCGTATCATGTGGGCGATGTGTTCCAGTCGTGGTTCACAAAACGCGTATCGCAATCACAGCGGCGGCACATTCTGCTCGTCGATGACAGTCCGTTCTTCCGGACCATGGTGGCGCCGCTGTTGACGTCGGCTGGTTATGACGTGACCGAGGCGGCGACGGCGGAACTGGCGCTCAAGTTCAAGGAAGAGGGAAAGTCCTTCGACCTTATACTCAGCGATATCGATATGCCTGGTATGGGCGGGCGGAAATTTGCGTCGGCGATCAAACAAGACTCACAGTGGCGTTCGACACCGGTCATCGGTTTGGCCGCCGACACGGACAGCGACGAACTGGGAACCTTTGATGTTCTGGCGCGGAAATTCGACAGGGATGGACTGCTTGAGGCCATTCGCGGGGTCATCAGTACGCAGGAGCGCGCAGCATGAGCAGATCCAGTGTCAACGGCAATGAATTTGTAACAGTCGCGATCGGACCCCAACTTTTCGGTATTCCGATCGACCTGGTGAATGATATTTTCAGGCCGGAACGGTTGACCAACGTTCCGCTGTCTCACCCCGATATTGCCGGCGTGCTTAATCTGCGGGGCAGAATTGTGACGATGATCGACTGCAGACGCCGGCTTGGAATCGTTATGGGACCGGAAGAACGCGACTTCATGGCGGTGGGTGTTGAAAAGGATGGCGACCATTATGGCTTGCTGTTCGACAGCGCGGGTGAGGTGTTGCGGTTCCAACCCGAGGCGCTTGAACCTACTCCCGTCAATCTCGACCAGCATTGGCGCACGGTTTCAAAAGGTGTGTTCAGGCTTGAGACCGGGTTACTGGTGCTTTTGGATGTCGGCGTGCTGCTGGATTTTTCGCGCAAATTGGCCGCGTAGGATTTAGTTTTTGTTTATAAGAAATAATTCCTGTTCATAGTTCGAGCGGCCCGCGCCAGGCTGCGCGGTTTTTGAGCCGCCCTGCGCGCCTTGCAACCAAAGTTAGAATTGTTCAAGGCGTTTTTACGCTTTGCCGGGTAATGTCGTCACTTGATTGGGCGGCGCGCGCTGTTGGAGTGCGCGGCACCGGCACCAAGACCGTGTCCAATCGTTGAGGGGAAAGTCTTGTCCGATGAAGCAGTTTCTTGTCGTCGATGACAGCCGTGTGGTGCGCAAGGTGGCGCGCCGGATTCTCGAAGAGTTGCAATTTGAGATTGCCGAAGCTGAGGACGGCGTGATCGCCCTCGATTCATGCCGGGCCCAGATGCCCGACGCCATTTTACTCGACTGGAACATGCCGAACATGAACGGCATCGAGTTTCTCCGGGCGCTGCGCAAGGAACAAGGCGGCGATAAGCCGGTCGTATTGTTTTGTACGACTGAAAGCGAATTCTCTTTCATCACGCAAGCGATGGAAGCGGGCGCCAACGAGTACATCATGAAGCCATTCGATCGCGAGATTATCGAGTCAAAATTGGCCGAAGTTGGCTTAAGCTAAGGTGTCTATCGGCATATGAGCGGCGTAGTGGCAGCGAGTGCGAAAGCGTCTGTGAAATCAGGGACGCCGATCCGGGTGATGGTGGCCGATGATTCCGCAGTTATTCGCGGTATCGTCTCGCGTTGGGTTGATGCCGACAAGGATATGATCACCGTCGCTTCGGCGGTGAACGGTCAAGACGCCATTGAGCGGGCGAGAATGGCAAAGCCCGATGTCATCGTGCTTGATATTGAAATGCCCATTATGGACGGCATTACAGCGTTGCCGCTTTTGCTGAAAGCGTGTCCGGGCGCGAAAATCATTATGGCGTCAACACTGACACGCCGGAACGCCGAGATTTCGCTGACCGCTCTCTCACTTGGGGCTACTGACTATGTGCCGAAACCCACATCCTTGGGTGGCGGCGCTGCGGCGGAGGAGTTTCGCCGTGAGTTGATGTCGCGTATCGTGGCTATCGGGCGAAAGGCTACGGCTCCGGGAAAAATGCCAAATCAAGCCGGCGCGGCGGCCAAAGGTGGTGTGATTAATTTGCGCAAAGCCTCGCCGATTCCGCCGCAAATTCTGGTGATCGGATCATCGACAGGCGGGCCGCAGGCTTTGGTGCAAGTGGTGAATGCGATCGCGCCGCAATTGAATGTACCGGTTCTGATCACACAACATATGCCGGCGACTTTTACAGCTATTCTAGCCGAGTCCCTGGCGAAGAATTCAGGCCTGCTCTGTGTTGAAGGTGAAAGCGGCATGAAGCTTGAGCCTGGGTGGGTTTATGTGGCTCCAGGTGACTTTCATATGACCATCAAGGGCAAGGGTGGT
>JANOFD010000330.1:0-11668 GCA_031413455.1 Rhodobiaceae bacterium | reverse complement strand
CAACAACCGCAAAATCCTGAACGGCATCTTGGAATCAATAGGCATCGCCTCCGGTCCCGAACACGAAGCCCAGCGCCTCGGCGTCCTGCGCGCCATCGACAAACTTGATCGACTGGGTCCAGACGGCGTCAGCCAATTGCTGGGCGCCGGCCGCAAAGACGAATCCGGCGATTTCACCAAAGGCGCCAACCTTTCGCCGAACGCCATCGCCCGCGTCATCGCCTTCACCCAGGCCGGAACCGCCGATCGCCAAGCCGTATGCAACGAACTCGAACGCCTGGTCGGTGAAAGCGTCCAAGGCCGCGAAGGCGTCAAAGAACTGCGCGACATTGAATCCATCCTCGCCGGCAACGGCTACGACGCCAAACGCATCGCCTTTGATCCGTCAATCGTACGCGGCCTTGCCTACTATACCGGCCCCGTGGTCGAAGCCGAACTCACCTTCCCGGTCAAGAACGAAGACGGCCAAACCGTGCGCTTCGGCGCCGTGGCAAGTGGTGGCCGCTACGACGATCTGGTGACACGGTTCAAGGGCATCCAGGTTCCGGCCACCGGCATCTCCATCGGCGTCAGCCGCCTTCTGGCCGCACTCGCCGCCCGAAATGCCACCGCCGCCAAGGCCACAGGCCCCGTCGTGGTGCTTGTCATGGACCGCGACGCTGTGCCCAGCTACTTCGCCATGGTCCGCGAACTGCGCGCCGCTGGTATTCGCACAGAGCTCTACACCGGCACCTCCGGCATGAAGGCTCAGCTCAAATACGCCGACAAGCGCGCCAGCCCCATTGCCGTCATCGAAGGCAGCGACGAACGCGCCAAAGGCCTCGTCACACTGAAAAACCTCATCCTCGGCGCTGAACAATCCAAAGACATCAAAGATCGCACCGAATGGGCCAAAGGCGCCGACGCGCAAGTCACAGTGCCGCGCGAGGACTTGGCGGCCGCCGTGAAAAAGATGCTGGGTGAACTGCGGTGACCCACTGCGTCCCCTCATCCGTCACGCCGCGAAGTGCGGCGCGCCACCTTCTCCCGCAAGCGGGCGAAGGGCTTGCCATTTGTGTAGCCCTACTCCCTTTGGGAGAAGGTGGCGCGCCGCACCTTCGCGGCGCGACGGCCTGCCCGCCGAAGCCTTGGCGTAGGCGGGATGAGGGCCTTCGCGAATGATCGCGAGCCCGCCCTACGATGCCGCCACCATCTCAGCGCTGGAAGCCCAGACCGCGTCCCTCCTCGCCGAGTTTGCGGCCTACGGCGCCGAACGCATCGAGCCCGCCATCGTCCAGCCCGCCGGCGCCTTCCTTGACCGCATGGGTGAAGAGCTGCGCCGCCGCACCTATGTCTTTGCAGGCCCCGACGGCACCGAGCTTTGTCTGCGCCCCGATCTCACCATCCCCGCCGCGCAAACCTACCTCGCGCGCGTTCCGGGCGGCGACCGCCCGTTGAAGCTTTGTTACGCGGGCCCAATCTTCCGCCACGATCCAGCGCAGCCCCAAAGCCCCGGCCAGAGCTTCCAGGCCGGTGTCGAAAATTTCAACGCCGTTGATTCCGCCGCCGCCGACATCGAAACCCTGCTCCTGACTCACAAATCGTTGGCACGCACCGGTTTGAGGCACAGCGAAGTCACGCTGGGCGACGTTGGCCTGTTCGCGAGTCTGCTCGATGCACTCGCGCTGCCTATGCATTGGCGAGCCAAATTGCGCCGCCATGCCTGGAACCCCGCACGTCTGGACGAAGTGCTCATGCAACTGACGAGCCCCTCCACGACCGGCAATGAGTTTTTCGCCCGCATCGGCACCCTGCCGCCGCTCGAAGCACGTGTGGCCCTGCTAGGGGCGCTGGCACAGGACGGCATCAAGCCCATCGGCTTCCGCACAATTGATGAAATCACCGATCGTGTCCTTGAGCGCGCGGTCGACGCCTCCACCGCGCGCTTGCCGCAAAGTACCGCCGCACTGATCACATCGTTTGCCGACGTCAAGGTGCCCGCCACCCAAGCCATCGACACGCTGCACAGACTGACGCGTTCAGCCGCCGTATCTATCGATCCCGCCATCGATGCCCTCCAGCAGCGTTTCGACCTCCTCACGAAATCCGGTTTCGATTTCGCCAAGGCAACTTTTGCCTCGCGCTTTGGCCGCAACATGGAATACTACACCGGCTTCGTCTTTGAGCTTCGTCCCGCCTCGGCAACCTCACCTGTCGCCGGTGGCGGCCGCTACGACAATTTGCTCACGGCCCTCGGCGCCGCCAAACCCACGCCCGCAATCGGCCTTGCGATTTTCGGCGAACGACTCGCGGCAGTACACAGGGCCGCGACATGACCCTGATCTTAGCCATTCCCTCCAAGGGCCGCCTGCAGGAACAAACCCTCGCTTATCTCGCAGCTCGCGGGCTTTCGATGCGCCAGTCGCGCGGCGCCCGCGACTACACCGCCAGTCTGGCGGGTGTCGACGGTGTTACCATGTCCCTGATTTCAGCCGCCGAAATCGCCGACGATCTCATCGCCGGGAAAATCCACATTGGCATCACCGGCGAGGACCTGCTCGCCGAGCGCAGCGCCGGCAACCGCATCCACAGCATAGAGCGTCTGGGTTTCGGCAACGCAAAAGTCATCGTCGCCGTCCCGCGCGCCTGGATCGACGTCTCCACCATGGCCGATCTCGACGATGTCGCAGCCAGTTTCCACACCAGGCATCATCGCAAGCTTCGCGTCGCCACCAAATACGTCACCCTCGCGCGCAATTTCTTTGCCAGCCACGGCATCGCCGACTATCGCATTGTCGAAAGCCTCGGCGCCACCGAAGGCGCCCCTGCACTGGGCACAGCCGAAGCCATTGTCGACATCACCACCACGGGCGCAACGCTGACCGCCAACGATCTGAAGATCCTCGACGACGGCGTCATCCTGGAGAGCCAGGCCGCCCTCACCGCCAGCCTGCGCGCCAACTGGACCTCCCAAGCCCGCACCGCCGCCCGCGCCCTGCTCAACCTCATCGCGACACGAACCGCCGAAAAACCCAACCAAATGTTCACAAAACTGGAAGCGGCGCTGGCGTAGTCATCGATGCTTAGCCTTATAAACTATAAGAAAAATGTGATTATTGTACGACAATAGTATAAGAAAAAACGTATTGACAAATCTAAGTATGATAAGAGATATCTTATTATATGCTCCAAGCCCACGACCAACTTGATCGCCGCTTTGACGAACTGAGGCCCTTGTTGAAAGCAGCAAGCAGGCCCTCACGCGGCTGGATCCGCGCGTTGCGAGAAGCATTGGGAATGACCACCGGCCAGTTGGCAAAGCGGCTGGGCGTCAAGCAACCCAGAGTGATTGAGCTTGAGCGCGGTGAGGCTAGTGGAAATGTCACCGTCCAAAGCCTGGAACGCGCGGCAGAAGCGCTGGGCTGCCGCCTCGTCTATGTTCTGATTCCTGAAACGCACCTTGCTGGGACCATGCAGGAGCGGGCAACTTTGATTGCCAACCGCAAGCTCGCTTACGTTGATCAGACAATGCAGCTGGAGGCGCAGGCCGTTTCCAACAGGTCACAACGCAAAGTGCAACTTCAACGCATTGTTGATGAACTGCTGCTCCGTCCGGCCCGCCTCTGGGATGAGCCTTGAACCCTTGATGTCATGGCTTTACGATCAACCCGAAGACGCAACACCCCTCACACCGGATGAGCGCGAAGGGCTCATCCCCTCCCACGTCACGCTTCGCCGCGAATTGAATGAGCTCGAGCAGCAGAACATTCTCGACACGGACAACTGGGCATTTCTACGCCGGCGAAATCCTCTAACCGAAGCGTTTGTGCGCAGTTTGCATCGCCGCATGTTCGCAAAGGTATGGCGTTGGGCAGGTGCATACCGCACCTCGAACAAAAATATTGGCGTCGAACATTGGCAGGTTCAGCCGAGATTGGTCGAGGCGTTGGACAATGCGCGTTATGGTACCTCGAACGAGATCTACCCGCCCGATGAACTCGCCGTGCGCCTTCACCACGCGTTGGTTTTCATCCACCCATTTCCAAACGACAATGGCCGTTGGTCACGCTTGATGGCAGACCTGACGGTCGTGCGATTGGGTAATCAGCGCTTCACCTGGGGCCGCAGCGCATTGCTGACGCCCGGCATCACAAGGCGCACCTACATCGAAACATTGAGGGCGGCAGACAACCACCAATTCGCGCCGCTTCTGGCCTTCGCACGATCCTGACGGAGTTCGTGACTTCGCACAAGAGAATCGGCTATACGCAAATCTCGAAGCGGTCCTGGCATAAGCGCATGGCAATAAACTGGCCCGTGTGCGTGGAACAAAATGCTCCGAAGCGCGTTCACTCAAAAGGCCGGGCGTCACAGGCGGAGCCATCGCAATGATGACCGGGAAATCGCCGAAAGTCAGGAACTGCAAGATGAAGGGTTTTGTTGCAAACATTGAGGAGCTCACGCAGGAGAACCGGAATTTCCGCCGCGTGCTTTACACGGGCAAGCACCTGCAACTCGTGCTGATGTCGCTGCTTCCCGGTGAAGAGATCGGTGAAGAGGTGCATGAGACGCATGATCAGTTTTTCAGGATCGAAATCGGCCAGGGAGAAGTCTGGATCGACGGTAATCATTCGATGGTCAAGAGCGATGATGCGATCATTGTGCCGGCAGGCGCGCGACACAATGTTGTCAACACCGGTGATAAGCCCTTGCGGCTCTACACCATCTACGCGCCGCCCGAACACCGCGACGGCACGGTGCACGCGACAAAGGCGGACGCCGAGGTGTTGGAAGAGCACTTCGATGGAAAGACTTCGGAATGACGGACTTGGACCGTGTGGCTTGCAGGAAATGAGCAAATGGTAAATTCGATCCTTGCCGTCAAGCGACCCGTTGACCCCGCGTTCGCGAATGCGGGCGATGGCGTCCATCATATCCCCAAAGGGTTTTCGGACCGCTTCGCGCTCGGCTTCACCAAACTGCTTCGCTTTTGCGCCGACACGTTCTTCGCCAAACGCTACGGCCACCGTGCCATCGTCCTCGAAACGGTGGCGGCAGTGCCCGGCATGGTCGGCGGCATGCTCACGCACTTTAAATGCCTGCGTCAAATGGTGGATGACAACGGTTGGATTCGCACGCTGATGGAAGAGGCCGAAAACGAGCGGATGCATCTCATGACCTTCGTCGAAATCGCCAAGCCCACCTTCTTCGAGCGTATGGTAATTCTCTTCGCGCAGGCGATTTTCTTTATCGTCTTTTTTCTGCTCTACCTGATTTCGCCGCGCACCGCGCACCGCCTCGTCGGCTATTTCGAGGAAGAAGCGGTGATCAGTTACACGAACTATCTTCAGGAAATCGACGAGGGCCGCTCTCCCAACGTCCCCGCCCCGGCGATTGCGAAACACTATTGGAAGATGCCCGCCGACGCGACGCTGCGCGATGTCGTCCTGGTCGTGCGCGCGGACGAAGCACACCACCGCGACATCAATCATGGCTTTGCCAGCCAGCTCGCAGGCGAACCAGTCAGCAACGCCGCCATCGCGCCCTATCCACCGCATGCCGATGAAATCCGGCAGGCTTAGGTTCGTCTACCGAGCCGCCATCGCCCCGCACCGACGACGTTTGGTTGACGGAACAATAGGAAAAATAGGATTGCAGTATGGCAATTCTATAAGCAAAAACTTATAGACAGCGGTCTGCCAGGGCCGCGGCGGATGCCGCTTCCCCCGAGTTAGGGCTAGGTCGCACAACACAACACCCAATGCAGATCACGCAAGCTCAGGGCACGCGCTTCAGCACCGTCCTCTTGCCGTTCTGCTGAATGGCTACCTGCGCCGCGGGCATATCGCCAGCCGAAAACTCCAGCGATGCGCCCGTTTCCTCCACATCGAACAGGGTCGGCGACGTCGCCCTCAATGAGACGGGAGGCTGGCCGACGATCTGGGCCTTGAGCGCCTCGCCGTCGATATAGACTGTCAACTTCAATTCGTTATTCGCGTAAGCGCCCACCAAACGTTCCAATGCGGCGCGCGGAAGCGGAACTCCAACCGGTTTCTCCGGGAGAGGCTCGTTTGTTCGAACACCGACCTCACCTGCGCCGTCGCCGTTGGCAAAGAAACGAATGCCATTGATGACGCCGCCAACATCCCGCTCCAACTTGAGGCGATTAAAACCATCGCCATAGAGAAAATCGTCGACAGCGATCGGCGTCAGCACCTGACGCGGTCCCCTGTCGCGCTGGGCCGTCAATTTTCCATCGAGCACCCGCAGCGTGCGCGTGACGCCGGCGTCGAAGCGGTACACGCCTTCGGCCGCCTTCAATGCCGGCGCATCGACGGCTACCGCCAACATGTCCGGATAGGGTTCGCCTAGCGCCATCGCTGCCAGTCTGCGCGCCAGCGGATAGGCATCAATGCCATCGTGGGCGTCGTCATTTTCCAACACCACCACGGTAATGTCAGGCCCAGGCAGATAGCTCAGCGACGAGATGAACCCGAAAATGCGTCCGCCGTGCCACAACTCCGGGCGGGTCCGCATCGTACCCTCGTACACACCAAGGCCGTAACGAATCCCAGCGCCTGCGGCCTCGCCGACGGGCGTGATCATCCGCTCGTAGGTCGCGCTCGTGAGCACGCGGCCTTCGTGCAGAGCGCGGTTCCATCTGAGGAGATCGTCAATATTCGACACCAACGCACTCGCCGCATGCGGTTGAGTCATACTCATCGGGAGCATCGGCACAACAGCTTCACCCTTGTAGGAATAACCGCGCACCTGCTGCGCCGCGAATCTCGGGTCGTGGCCGTAGCCAGTGTGACGCATGCCCAGCGGCTCGAAAAGAACCCGTGCCAGATAAACATGCCAGGGCATGCCGCTCGCAGCTTCGATGATGGCACCCACCAGCACGTATCCGGAATTACTGTACGCATAACTCGACCCTGGCGAGAAATCCGGTTTCTCGTTCTTGAAGAGGTCGATGACCTGCGCCGTAGTCAAGTCCCGCCGGACCACGCCTTCCATGCACCCTGGCATGCCGTTGAAATTCCTCACACCCGAGGTGTGGTTGAGCAATTGCAGCACCGTGATGCGCTCGCCGCCGGGAAAGCCCGGCACGTACTTCGACAGCGGATCATCGAGGCTCACTTTGCCCGCTTCGACGAGCGTCAGCAGGCCGGCGGCGGCGAACTGCTTGGTCACCGAGCCAATGCGGAACACCGAATCGGGCCGCAGCGGCATATGTCTGTCAATGTCCGCCTCGCCGCGCGCCGCACGGAATAGAACTTTGTCGCCGCGCGCGACCAGCACGGCCGCGCCAGGACCACCGGCGCGGTAGTTGCGCTTCAGCAATTCGTCGGCGTAGCGCGCGATGTCTGCCTGCGAGAGCGGCGCGGCAGCCGCTGTCCCATCGGGCAAGGTCGTAGCGAATGAGGTAAGGCACAGCAGAAAGGCCATCGCAAGTGTGTGTCGTTTCATCTTGAAGTATCCCCATTCAAAAGCGGCACTGCCGCGACGCATCTACTAATGAATTAGTACTTGAGTGCAAAAAAACGCGCTGCTTTATTGCACGTCGATGCTCCGCAAAGTCCAAATGCGATTTGCCATTTCCGCTTCGACCGCCACCACCGCCCGGCCCTTTGGACCGCTCAGTTCGATACGAATATTTGCGTCGCCATCGGTGTCATCGAGGCGCACGTTCCCGTTCACCGCCTTGTCCGTTAGTACGACCGGCGTTCCAAGCAGGGCCACTACATCGCGGTGGGAGGCGATCAGCGTGACGAGCGCTTTGAATTCGGCCCTGTCGTCCATTTCCGGGAACGACGGAATCGGAGGAATTGCCGGTATCGGCGCAATGCTTGGACTCGAGACCTCTGCTACCCAGCGGCGAACATCGGCATCGATCAGACGAACCTGTCCATCTTCCTGGTATACTTCGGTGCGCCGTCCTTGCGCGTCGATGCTCTCGCGGAAGTAACGCAGTCTGTCTGGACCGTTGGCGGTGATTTCGCGATAGTGGCCGGGGCCGAGCACGCCGTCCGTCGAGGACTTGACTTGCAGGTCAGGCAAACGGCTGCCTTCCATGCCGAGCTGGGTGATCAACAGTACGCCCAAAACCGTCAAGGCGCCCAGGACCGCCAGCGCTCCCCAACGGCCGCGCGACGGAGGACCGGAAAGCAAACGGGCGATGCGTTGCAGAAGTGAACCTCCCTGCGCTGCAAGAACAAGGCGTGGAGAGGACTGCCGCGCGCACTCGAGCGCCGCCAGTGCTTGGGCAAGCGCTACGGCGTTCCCACACGCCGCCACCGCGAGATCGTCGCAGGCGTGCTCGCGTTCCTGGCGGATGCGCCGGCCAAGCCACCACACTGCGGGATGAAAGAACAGCAAGGATTCGATCACGCATTGCACACCGTTCCACAGCCAATCCTTGCGCGCGATGTGCGCGAGCTCGTGCGCCAACAGCGCTTCGATCTGTTCGACCGGCACCCGAGTCAGCAGCGACAAAGGCAGCCAGATCACCGGCCGCAGTAAGTGCGCCGTACACGGAGCAATGACCTCGTCCGACAGCCGCACGGCGACGGTCCGCGCGATGCCCAGCGCGTGGCGCAGTTCGTCCACGCGCCGGCGCCCAAGCGGGGGGAGCACCTGATAGGAGTACCGCTCCATCGAAGCGATCGCGCGCAAGCCGACGGCGAGGCGCACCAGCATCACGCCCACGCCCAACAGCCAACACACCACCACGATTGCCGCCACCGGCGAGGTGTCCTGCACGAAGACGTTGACCGCCGCGCCTGGCAGCAGACCATCGTTGAGTTGCGTGGCCTTCTCTTCCCAGAAGCGCAGGAACTGCAGCGACGGTGCCAGCACCATCGCCGCCAGAAACGCCATCGCCACGGTGTGCCGCAGAGCAGCACTTGCCCGCGCCAGCGCACGAAGTGCCAGTGCGGCAGCTACGGCCAGCAAGGCGTCCTGCCAAAGCGAATGCAAAAGAGCGGAGGCCAGCGCCGAAGTAAAACTATCCATCATGATTTCGTCCGCTTTGCCTTGGCCTGGGAGATCAGTTTGGAAATCGCCTCCAGGTCGCCCGCGCTCGCCATCTCATCGTCGAGCGCCCGCTGCACCAGCGTTAGAGCCGAGCCCGAAAACGCACGCCGCACCAGATCCTTCAACAGCGACGCCTGCACCACCGGTTCGGCATGTGCCGTCCGATAAGTGTGGCTACGCTCGGATTCGTCGCGGCGCACCAGTCCTTTCTCTGCCATTATCGTGAGCATCTTCAGCACGGTCGTGTAAGCCGTGTCCTTGCCGCGCGAAAGCACATTGTGGACTTCGCGCACCGTCATCGGCGCCGTGCGCGACCACAGCACGCGCAGGATCGCCAGTTCGCCTTCGGTGGGATTAGGAAATGTGTTAGCCATCATGGGTTCCAGAGTATTACTACAGTCATAGTACTAACATATTAGTTTGTCGTCAAGCGAATCCTGCCGTCTGGGTCTGTGGTCCCTGACAGTCCTTGGCGCCCGCCTCAACTCCCCGCCATCGCCCCGCGCACTCCCTCCTCGCGCCCCGCCGGATCGATCAGCACGCCCCGGTTCGAGCCACAACCGCGCGCCATGATCACACACTGGCAAAATTCAGAGCCTGCGAAGAAGAGCCTCGGTGCCTTGGTGTTCTTGGTGGTTCAAATCCCTTTTGCTCTTCCGCGCCATTAGATAGCAATGCCCGCTCGGCAGACTTTCGCCAGGAACATCTGACCCACACGCGGAGACAACCATGCCGAAAGCAGCAACGACGGCGAACCCGCCTGGTCCCCGCATCATCCGTCTTGAAACGCCTCACCACATCGTGCGCACGGCCGAACTGTCTGACGCGACGGAGCGTTGGTGCAAATGGCTGCTTGATCCAGCCGCGTGCCGACTCTTGAACGTGCCGCCTACCGGGATGACGATGGAGAACCTGCATACGTATATCGCACGCTTTGACCGCACGACGAGCCATCTGCTGGGCATTTTCGACAAGCAATCCGGCTTGATTGTCGGCATCCGCTCGCTTTACGTCGACTACGCGCGCAAGGAATTTCTTGATAACATCCTCATCGGGGAACCCGAAGAGCGCGGTAAATTCGCCCGCGCGGAATCGACCGACGTGATCTCGCACTATTTCTTTGAAAAACTGGGCATGGAAAGCTCGCGCTGCACAATCCTGGGCCACAACAGCCGAATGTTGGAAATCGTCGCGCGTAAGGGATGGGTGCTCGAACGCACCTCTATGAAAGCATCCGCCTCCGGCGGCCCGCCGATCGAACTCCGCCACTACCGCCTCACCCGCGAAGTCTGGCGCCAAAAAATGCGCGAGCGCCAACAGCAGGCCTGATGGTTGGGTGCAACGCGTCCAAGCGATGGAACCGCGTATCGTTTTTGACGTGTAACAACACAGCCCACTGTCAAAAAAAAATCGTCATGGCCGGGTCAAGTGCCCGGCCGTGACGAACGTGAGGAGTGTGGACTCTCTGCCGCCAAGAGATAATGAGTGTTCCAATTGAACGAAACGCGCTCTAATCGTTAGGCGCAACGCGTCTAAGCGATAATCCCGCGCCGGCGCTATTTGATTTTTGAACCGCAAAAAACTCAAAGTGTACGAAGAACGATCCCGGTGCCTTGGTGTCCTTTGTAGTTCAAATTCCTTTTGCTCTTTCGCGCCTTTGCATCAACCTCTGCCGAAATTGCATTTTTGCACAACACCGGCACCCATGGCCCGATCTCGACGCATAAGGCGGAATACGCCTTCTCGTCCGGGAATGCGCGCTAAGCCATACTCCAGACGAAACCATCCGGCGCCTGAATGACCCCAATCGCGGACACGGCGTGCCCTCGCCGCGAATGGCAGGAACTCGTCCAAAATGGATCATTCGCATTCTTGCCGTAGCGCGGCCGGATTTCGCCCAAAACAGTCAGACGACGGTCCGTTGCGCCTGTGGCCGATCGAAGATTTCACCCAACGGACTTATGTCGCTCGGCGGTGTCGTCTCAGCCAGATAGGCTTGGAACTCCGGTGAAAATGCGTTGCGCCGGTTGGGCCACCAAGCCGTCCGGACGCCAGGGCTGTGATAGTAGACACGGACGCTTCGTTCCCACCCTGACCATTGGCCAGGATCGAGCACTTTTGCTTTGTACTGATACCAAGCCTGCTCGCCGAGCTTGAAATAGCAGAACAGGAAATAGTGCGCGAGAATCCGTTCGTCGCGGCTGGCGGCGTCCCAATCGCGCGTCGCACTCGCCACCGCTGCGCCGAGCGCTGGAGACTCCATGCCCGGTAAGTTGATCGCCGTAACGGCCGTGGCGAGCGATTCGACGGCAACGATCTTTTGCGACTGCGTGTTTTGGCGGATGGAGACGATCAGGACGATGAGCGTGAGCGTCACCGCGACCGCATTGATGAACTCGGCAATCGAGGCGACGGCTTGCATGTTCATCTGAGTGTTCTCCCCGAGACGCTTTACGTGACAAAGTGCGCCGTGCTGCATTTACCCAACCTGGAAACGCTGAGCAACAGTGCCCGTACCGCCCAACGCGTCGGCAGCCCCCATACGGGCGGAGTCGCCGCACAAGCGACATTCGTATTCTTGCTGCAGTGCGGCAGGAACTCGCCCAAGTGCGTCATTGGCCGGGCAGACAGCCGCCCCCGTATCTGTAGCGGT
>JANOFD010000329.1:0-10665 GCA_031413455.1 Rhodobiaceae bacterium | reverse complement strand
GCGAGATGTATGAGACCTGGTACAAAATGTCGGTGCTGATCCAATCGGGCCTCGACCTCACGCCCCTCATCACCCACCGCTATCACTACACCGAGTTCGAAAAAGGCTTCGCCGCCATGCGCGCCGGCAACTCCGGCAAGGTCGTGCTGAAATGGAGCGACGTGTGATGTACGCCGCGCTGCAAAAGCACATCGCCACGGTGCTCGCCGAAATAAAAACCGCGGGCACGTTCAAACCCGAGCGCGTCATCGCAACCCCGCAAGCGGGCCACATCCGCGTCGCAGGCGGGCAGGATGTCTTGAACCTTTGTGCCAACAACTATCTGGGGTTGGCGAGCCACCCGGCAATCGTCAAAGCCGCGCACGAGGCGCTCGACCGCTGGGGCTACGGCGTGGCGTCGGTGCGCTTCATCTGCGGCACGCAGGAAATTCACAAAGAACTCGAGCGCCGCATCAGCGAATTTTTGGGAACCGAAGATACGATCCTCTACTCGTCCTGCTTCGACGCCAATGGCGGCTTGTTCGAAACCATCCTGGGCGAGCAGGACGCCGTCATCTCCGACGAGCTGAACCACGCCAGCATCATCGACGGCATCCGCCTGTGCAAAGCCCAGCGCGCGCGCTATCGCAACGGCGACATGGACGACCTCGAAGCCAAGCTGAAAGAGGCGTCGGGCGCCCGCTTCCGCCTCATCGCCACCGACGGCGTCTTCTCGATGGACGGCTATTATGCCAAGCTCGCCGACATCTGCGCACTGGCCGAAAAATACGACGCCCTGGTGATGGTCGACGACAGCCACGCCTCCGGCTTCACCGGCAAGACCGGCCGCGGTTCCCACGAACGCGCCGGCGTCATGGGCCGCATCGACATATTTACGGGGACACTTGGAAAGGCGCTGGGCGGGGCCAGCGGCGGCTTCACCTCCGGCCGCAAGGAAATCATCGACCTCCTGCGCCAACGCTCGCGGCCCTATCTGTTCTCGAATTCGCTCCCCCCGATGATCGCCGCAGCCTCCATCGCTGCCCTCGATCTACTATCGAAGTCGACCGACCTGATCGACCTTCTGCGCGACAACACGGAATATTTTCGCAGCGCGATGAAAAAACTCGGCTTCAACATCCTCCCCGGCGAACACCCGATCGCTCCCATCATGCTAGGCGACGCGGCACTCGCCGGACAAATGGCCGAACGCATGCTGGCCAAAGGCGTCTACGTCATCGGTTTTTCCTATCCCGTCGTCCCCCAAGGCAAAGCCCGCATCCGCACCCAAATGTCGGCAGCCCTCACGCGCAAGGATCTGGGATTCGCGGTCGGCAAGTTCGCCGAGACGGGACGCGAGATGGGGCTGATCGCCTAAACCGCCAACACCGCCTCCAACGCCGCTTCGTTGAACGCTTCCGCCGGTACCGCATCGGGCCCCGCGATCGGCGCCATCATCAGTCCCGTGATCATGGGATCGGCCATAAACATTCCGAACAAACGCGCCCGCCGTGCGCGCGCCGCCTCGCCGAATTCGCAGTCGCGCACGGAGGCGAGCCTGGCCGCCATTCGCAAGCGGCGCATCCGCTCGCGCCGTTCTTCGGCGTAGGGCGCCAACGCCCCGACGCCCCACTCCGAGGCCGACTTCAAAATGTCGCTCACGATCCGCACGTCGCGATGCGAGATCGACAGGCCCTGCCCGATGATCGGATCGTTATGCCCCGCCGCATCGCCGATGGCCAAGACCCCGGCCACGAACGGCTCATCCGACCACGTATCGTTGTTGGG
Organism: Rhodobiaceae bacterium; assembly: GCA_031413455.1. GTDB lineage: Bacteria > Pseudomonadota > Alphaproteobacteria > Micropepsales > Micropepsaceae > SZUA-430. Next base: position 8,898 of record JANOFD010000329.1, on the reverse strand, counting down.
ATAGACGAAGCAATGGCTCGCGGGTTTGCCCTCGGCGATCGCCTCCGATTGCGGCACGCAGGCCAAACGAAAGCCGTCGGCGAAACGCTGCGGCGCCTCCTCGCCCATGAAGCGTTCCTTATCGTCCAGCGCCACGCCCTGATAAAGCCGCGCCCGTCCGTCGCCTTGCGGGAAGATAAAATAGTTGATGTCGCCGACCGTTCCGATTGCCTGCTTGTCCTGGGGCCAACCATGCGCGCCTTCGATCAGCATGCCGGAAAACCAGTGATGTATCGGATCCGCGTTGACCTTGATGCCGACCTGCTGCGCCGTCTTTCCGTGACGCCCGTCCGCCGCCACCACAAGGCGCGGCCGGATTTCGTGTGCGACTCCGTGATGCTCGAACCGTACCGTCGGCGAAGTGCCGGGGACGACCTGCGTCTTGCGCACGCCGCGCAAAAACTTCGCCCCCGAAGCCACCGCCGCATCGTCGAGAATTCCGCACAGTTTCGGGTGCCCGATCGTCAGCGGCCCGTCGCCTCCCGGTAACATGGCGGCGAATTCCAGCGTCTGCGCCTCAGCCTGTTCCGGCGACAGCAACTCGTCGTAACCGACATGGCGCTTGATGTGATGCGCGCCGTGCGCGCGATAAAGCTCGTAGAGCCCAAGCCTCTTGGCCTCATCGACGCCCCACGGCGCCAGCCACTCGCCGCGCACAACGTCGCGATGCTGCTCGGTGATCTCCAGCATCAACACCGAGTACCCGGCGCGTGCAATGACTGTGGCGAACGCGCCGCCCGCGATCCCGCCACCGATGACGACGATATCCGGCGTCTCGATCACGCTCACGCCCCTACCGCGACCCAGCGCGGCAGCAAACCGTTTTCGTGCGCTTCGCGTTCCAGTCCTTGGCGGAAGTCCGGATGAGCGAGAGCGATTAGGGCCTGCGCGCGTTCGCTCACGGACTTACCTTTCAAATTCGTCATGCCATATTCGGTGACCACGTACATTGTATCCGAGCGCGGCGTCGTGACGATATTGCCGGGTGTGAGATTGAGTACAATGCGGCTCTTGCGCTGACCCTTCTTTTCATAGGTCGATGACAACAGCATGAACGACTTGCCGCCCTTCGAGGCATAGGCGCCGCGCACGAACTGCAACTGCCCGCCGGTGCCGGTCAGATGGCGATGCCCGTCGGATTCCGAGCACGCCTGACCCTGCAAATCCATCTGCGTCGTGTTGTTGATCGAGACCGCGTTGTCGTTCTGCATGATGATGTGCGGCAGGTTGGTGTATTCGACCGGATGGATTTCCATGTCGGAATTGCGCGTGATGGCGTCGTACATATATTTGGAACCGAAGGCGAAGGTAAAGACCACCTTGCCGGGGTTCAGCTGCTTGCGCGCGCCGGTTACACAGCCTGCCTTCACCAAATCGATGATGCCGTCGGTCAGCATCTCTGTGTGAACGCCCAAATTCTTATAACCGCTTTCGGCCAACAGACTGCACGCCGCGTTCGGCATCGAGCCAATACCGATCTGGATGCAGGCGCCGTCGTCGATTTCGGAGGCCAGTTGCCGCGCCACCGCATGATCGATTTCTGTCATCGGCGCATGTGGCAGTTCGGCCAAGCCTACGTTGCTGCCCTCGATAAGGTAATCGACTTCGCTGATGTGCACGCCGTTAGCCGGCCCGTATACGTGCGGGATGCCGGGTGAGACTTCGACGATCACCATTTTCGCCCGCTCCACCGTCGCGCGCAGCCAAGCGCAAGTCGGCCCGAAATTGAACATGCCGTGCTCGTCCATCGGCGCGGCACGAATAATCACGATGTCGGTCTGCGCCAGGAAGCGGCGATAATAGTCGGGTACCTCTCCCAGATTGAGGGGAATGTAGACCGTGCGGCGCGCGTCGTGCTTCACCCGGTCGTAACCGCCGAAATGCCAATTATAATATTCGAAGCTTTTGCCTTCGGGATCGGCCTCCAGGATCGCCACCGCGCGCGTGCTCAACACCGCGCGCACCTTGACGCCGGACAGCTCGCTCGCCCGTGCGGCCAACGCTTTATCGAACAGGTCTGGCTGCAGGCTCAGGCCGCCATAGTCCAGCGTCATGCCCGATTCGACCAGCTTTGCCGCCTCGGTCGCCGATATGGTTTTGGCAGGAGCGTTGGCGGTGCGCTTGTTCATTGGCAGATTCCTTGAAAGGATGGTTTGCACGACAGTATTCACATGCCGCCGGTACGTTTCAACGCCTCATTGAGGTCTGGCGCGCGCTGAAGTAGTGTCCCGGCGAAATTGGAGACCTAAAACTCATGAGCGAGACCCATTCAGGCGGTTGCCATTGCGGCGCCATCCGTTTTCAGCTTGCCGGCAAGCCCAAGGACATCGCTCTGTGCCACTGCGTGGATTGCCGGCGCAATGCCGGCGCGCCGGTGATGGCGTGGGCGGGATATCCCGAAGACAGTCTTGTGATGACCAAGGGTGAGCCGAAGATCTTCAAGTCGTCAGGCGCCTCGCGGCGCGGCTTCTGCGCCGATTGCGGCACGGGGTTGTTCTATCGCAATGCCGACATTCTGCCGGGTATTGTTGAAGTGCAGTTGTCGACGATGGATGATTGCGAGGCGCTGGCGCCAACGATTCAGATTCAGGTGGCCGAGCGACTGGGCTGGATGAAAACCGCTCATCAACTGCCCGAAATTCAGCGCTTTCCGGAATAGCGCCGCTCACCGCTCGCCGTGGATCTTGCCCTCGGCGAGATCGATGCCGACATGAAACAGCTTGCGATGCGCGGGATTCCGAAAGAGCGCCACTCGATCGCGCATGCCGATCGAACTGATCTGGCGGTACTTCGCGATTACCGCTTCGGCCGCTTGTTTCTGTTGCAGGTAACCGTAGCATGCGGTCAGCAACGCGAGGTTGAACGACACCGCAGGCTGAAGCTGGATCGCCTCCGTCAGGAGCCGCGCGGCTTCCTCGAAGCGGCTCTGGTCGAAGCGCGCGAGCGCAATGCCGCTCAGTTGATGGCCGCGATCAGAGGAGCTGGGGTTCAGGCGCATTGACGTTTCCATGTGTGCGACTGCCACGTCCGCGTCGCCCGCTGCGGCCCGCAGCCAGGCGCTCATCATCCAAGCCAGCGATGATCCCGGATTGAGCGCGAGTGAGCGGTCGATGAGTGCGGTCGACATGGCGGCGTCCTCGTCCAGCGCCAGATAGATTGTAGAAATCCACGACAGCACGTCGGCGTCGTCCGCCGCGAGTTGGACCGCGCGGCTCGCATAGTCCTTGGCAAAGCGGCGATGAGGCGCGATATCCTCGACCCAACGCGAGACGAAGATTTGGGAATGCGCGTAGCCCGCAACGCTCAAAGCCTGCGCATAGTGCGGATCAAGCTCGAGCGCGCGTTCAAGAAGGCGGATTGCCTCGAACATCGACTGCTTCTCGTAGGTATCGACCAACGCGACCGCCTTCAAATAGAGATCATAGGCGTCGATGTTCGTCGTTGGGCGGCGGGTGGCGCGGCGGATTTCGGCATCGCGCACGGCAGGCTCGATGACGCCCGCGACGCTAAGTGCCACGCGGTCTTGCAGCGCGAAAACGTCGTCAAGCGTGTCGTCGTAACGCTCGGCCCAAATTTGCGCGCCGTCGGCGGCATCAATCAGATTAACCGCGATGCGGATACGGTTGGCGGCCTTGCGCACGCTGCCTTCCAGGACATAGCGCACGCCCAGCTCGCGGCCGACGGCGTGTGCGCTGACCGGTTTGCCCTTGTATTGCTGGGTCGAGGCGCTGGCGATGACGAAGATCGAACGAATGCGTGAGAGTGCGTTGGTGATCTCCTCCATCATGCCGTCGGCGAAGTACTCTTGCTCCGCATCGTTACTCAGATTGGCAAACGGGAGCACGGCGATCGACGGCTTGGTCGGCCGTGCGGCTGCGGGCGTGGGTGGCGTCGACAGTCCTGCCTCGATGCCGCCCAACGCAAACGCCTCGATGGTTTCGGCCATTTTGTCGAGTTTGAGCATACCGCGGGTGACGAGGCGTTCGGCGATGGGGCCGCGGATAGAGCCGCGAACAGGGCTGGAGACGAGCGCTGTTCCTGGCGTTGCTTGCGCCATCAACCTCGCCGCGACATTGACACCGTGGCCGAGCAGGTCGCCGTTGGGCTGAACCGCCACGTCGCCGAGGTGTACACCTACGCGGACCTTTGGTTCGCAGGTTTCGGCGAGTTCGAGGGCGGCTTCAACAGCGGCAAGGCTCGACCCGAACTCCAACATGAACCCGTCCCCGGCGGTGTTGAAGATGCGGCCGCCGTGTTTGGCTGCGATTGCCTCGATCACTTTGCGCAGGGCCGCCACCTCCGCCGTCGTGCGCGCCTCATCGGCCTCCGTCCGCGCCGAGTAACCGGCGACGTCGAGGGCCACGATGGTGGCGAGCTTGCGGGTGGTTTCTGAAATGGTCACGGTGCACTCCCGCAGCCGACCATACTGGGACGTGCGGCGTTAGGGAATTGTTTTGCGCGGAATGACAAGATCCAGCACCACCGCCATCGCAGGCAGCACGGTCATGGCGGCGAAGGCGTTGACGAGCACCAGGAAGGCCAACAGCCAGCCCATGTCGGCCTGAAACTTCAGGCCCGAGAAGGCCCAGCAGCCGACGCCCACCGCCAGAGTTAGCGCCGTGTAGACAACGGCCGCCCCTTCTTCACGCATCGAGGCGATGAAGGCTTCGTCCATGCGCAGTCCCTCGCGCAGATGGGTTTCGATGCGCTCGTAAAGATAGATTCCGAAATCGACGCCGATGCCCGTCGCCAGCACAAAAACCGGCAAGGTTGATACGGTCAGCCCAATTTCCAGCCAGGCCATCAGCCACAATCCAAGTGCGTTAGTAACGGCCAGTGGCACGACGCAGCACAGCACGGCGCGCCAATCGCGGAAGGCGACGAAGACCAGGATCGCTATCACTGCGAAGACGAGGCCCATCGCCGTGAATTGCGACGTGCGGACTGTGTCGTTGATCGCGGCCAGAACGCCGCCGTTACCGGTCGCCAGGCGGAACGATACGCCGGGCATTTTGTTTGCCGTGACGAAAGCCTCAGCGGCGGCGGCCACCGTGCGCAACGTCTCGTCGCGATGGTCGGTTAGGTAAACTGCGATCGGCATCAAAGTGCAGTCGGCATTGCGCAGTCCGGTCGTGTCGGGAATGGCGCCTGTCGCCACCGACAGCACATCGGCTGCCTTCGGCAGCACGCGCCATTTGAGATTGCCCTCCTGCATGATCGAATAGACAAAGCGCGCACCTTCGGGCAGCGACATGATCGATTTGACACCCGGCACGGACCGCATGCTGACGCCAAAGCGTTCGATCAGCGCCATCACTTTATGGTCGACACAGGCATCAGGCGGGGCCACCGTGACGATCACGAAACTGTCCAGGTCCAGATCATAACTGCTCGCAATGGCTGCGGAGTCCACGTTGTAGCGGGCATCGGCCCAGAGTTCCTGCGCCCCCGGCTTCAAGTGGCCGATCTTGACGTCCTGCGCGCGCCAGACGGCGACGGCCGCAAGCGCAACAGTCAGGGCGAGAACGATCATGGCCGGTACGGGATGGGCGTCGCGCGAGAACGAGGCCATGAATTTTTGCCGCTCGCCGAACAAGTGCGTTTGATGATCGACGTGGCGCTGGTCGAAGTGCACAAAGCTGGCCGCCAGCGGCAGCATGACAAGGTTCGAGATGAATTTCAGAGCGATGCCGATCAAGGCGATGAGGGCGAGGTCCTGCACAAACGGGATCTGAACGGTCAGCATGGCTGCAAACGCGGTCAGCACCGTCATCAACGAAAAGAAACCCGGCAGCAGCAGGCGGCGGAAAGCGCGTTGCGCCGCCTCGACGGAGGTGTGGCCGCGCGTGATGGCAACCAGGAACAGATTGATCTGCTGGACGCCGTGACTGACGCCGATCGCGTAGACCAGGAAGGGGACAATCAGGCCAAGCGGGTGCAGGCTGAGGTTAAAGACTTTAATGATCGCCAGCAGCCAGACGACCGATACCGCTGAACAAACCACCGTGAGCACAGTCAGCGCCAGCGAGCGCGAATACAGCCATAGCGCCAGCGCGTTCAGAACTATCGCAAGGGCGAAGAAGGCAAGAACGTCGTTGGCTTCGGTCGCGATCTCTCCGATAAACTTCGTAATGCCGATGATGCGGATGGTGATTGTGTCGGTTTCGTACTTCTTGCGGATTTTTTCTTCAAGATCGGCAGCGACGGCAATGAAGTCGACCTTCTCGCTGTTGATCGGCTGGATCGAGGCATGGATCATTGCCGATTTAGAGTCAAGCGCAAACAGGCGGCCACGCATTCCGCCTTTGAAGGCATCAGCGCGGATGCGCGCCACGTCTTGCGCGGTCATCGTTTCGGGCAGCACGTTGGAGGGGATCAAGGTGCGGGCCTCGATCGCGCTTTCGGTTGCCTGATAGACGAACGTGTTGGGAGTCCAGAAAGACGTCACAGACTCGCGTGAGACGCTGGGCAGGAAATTCACATCCTGCGTCACGTCGTAGAGTATTTTCAAAAAAGTTTGCGTCCAGATCGTGCCTTCACGCGTTTCCACCACGATCTGCACGCTGTTGAGGCCCGCGATCTTGTCTTTGTAGTCGAGGACGGTGTGGATGTAGGGCTGATCAGCGGGAAGCTGCTTTTCCAAATCGGCGTCGAATTGGAGCATCGACGCCTGCCAGCCCGACAGTGCCGTGAGTGCCAGCAGGAGCACAAGTATAGCCGCGCGACCGCGAAATAGCACTCGCTCTAAGAAATCCAGCACTCGCTTTCCCCGCCCCTAGTCTTTGATCGTGGGGATAGTTTCACATTCTTTTGCCAACGCGAAGCAGAGTTTGCTGGGATTGCTGCACCGCGGCATTGAAGTATCCAGCGCAATTGTGACAAATGCCATTGCTACGATGATCTCTTATGAACCATGTTGTGACCAGTTGAAGAAGGAAACTCCAGATGAGAAACAGATTTTTTGCGGCAGCTTGGCTGGCAACAGCTATTGCCATTCCAGGCGCTTGGGCTGGCGTGCCCGCTGATCAAGTGGCGCGCTTGGGTAAAGACTTGACGATGATGGGCGCAGAAGTCGCAGGCACCGGCGATGTCCCGGCCTTCACCGGCGGGCTCAATGCTATTCCGGCTGGGGTCAAGTTTGACCCGAAGACGCAACACCCACCCAATCCCTATCCGTCAGACAAACCGAAATTCACCATCACTGCGGCTAACATGGCGCAATATGCCGACCGTTTGGATGAGGGACATAAAGCACTTTTGAAGCGCTACGCCAGCTACAAGATGGACGTTTACGAGTCGCGCCGGTCATGCACGGTGCCGCAATATGTCCTGACTGCAACCAAGAACAATGCGACAGTTGCCAAATTGACGCCCGACGGCGAAGGGGTGCTGGGCGGAATCATTGGCGTGCCGTTTCCCATTCCGCAGAACGCCAAGGAAGTGGTCTGGAACTCAAAGCTGCGCTATCTGCCGCATAAGGGGACACGATCTTTTGCTGCGGCGCCGGTGCAATCCAACGGCTCTTACAATCTGATCAACGTCCAGGACGAAGTGATCAGCGGCTGGCACAACCCGGCGAACAAGAAAGCCGAAGACCTCAACAATATCTGGGTCAAGTACATTTCCAATACGATTGGACCGCCTCGGTTGGCTGGCAATGTGATCCTGGTGCACGATTCACTTAATGCTACCGTCGAGCAGCGCAAGGCCTGGTCGTATAGTCCGGGCACGCGTCGCACGCGGCGCGCGCCCGACATCGCCTATGACAATCCCGGATTCAATACGGACGGCATGACAACCGCGGATTCGTTCTATGGCTTTAACGGTGCATTGGACCGCTACGATTGGACATTGAAGGGCAAGGCCGTCAAGTTCATTCCCTACAATTCCTATGCGTTGCTGCACACCAAGTACAAGGACTTGCTGACACCCAAACACATCAATCAGGCGGCTGCGCGTTATGAGCCGCACCGGGTGTGGATTGTGGATGCAAAATTGCGCGCCGGTCAGAGGCACAACTACATGCGGCGCGTGATGTATATCGATGAAGACAGCTACATCCCGACCGGCGTTGAAATTTACGACGGGCGCGGGCAATTGTGGCGCTATCAGGAACTGCACACCGGCATGGCCTATCACATTCCGGCCTGCGGCGCGGTGGCGGAACTGGTGTATGACCTGCTTGGCGGTGGCCGGTACCTTGCCAACACCATGATCGGCGAAGAACGGCCGCCAAATCCGCAAGCCGACGAATTGAACGAAGAACGCTTTACGCCGGAAGCGCTGCGGACGCTGGGCGTGCGCTAAACACATACAACGGCGCTCTCGCAGTGATGCGAGGGCGCCGTTTTCTATTCTGCGGGCGTCCTGGCAAAGAGCTCTTCGCAGCCCGTGGCTTCGGCGGCCGGGATTTGTGTGCGCCACTGCGCGCCGTATTTCGTGCGGCTGAGCGACATGAGGTTGAGGCAATAGGTTTCCGGATTACGCGCGCGGGAGGCGCTGATCGAGGGCGCTGTGTCCGCGGGTGGCGGGTTTTCAGCGGCGCGCTCGTTGAAACTGGGTCGCGCATCGAGAGCTACGGGTTGGGCGCGCGTGAGGATTTGCGCCTCCCACTCCAGTTGGACCTGGTTCGTGCACACCGTATCGCGTGGATCGAGGCGGAACTTCCAATCGTCCCCGTATCTTGATTTGGCGAGCGCGACAAACTGGGTGCAATGCGCCAACACGGATTCGTCGCTGGTCACCGGTCCGTTCAACACACGGCGGCCGGTATCGATGATACGGTTGGCTGCGAAGTACCCAACCCCCAGCACCGCAATGACAACCATCCACTGCGCGATGAACTTTGGTTTTACGGTG
>JANOFD010000328.1:0-3881 GCA_031413455.1 Rhodobiaceae bacterium | reverse complement strand
CCACAGGCGCGGGCGAGCGAGGCTGCTTCCGGGCGCCGCGCAAGGGCGCGCACCTTGTTGCCGGCGTTTAAGAGTCTGGGAATGAGATGGCGTGCGTACACGCCATTGGCACCAAGAACGCCGATTGTTTGAACCATGATCGAAGCCCGGGTTGGTTGAAGACTATGGGGGGTGATAACAGAGAAATGCCCACGAAGTCGCGGGGGCGTTAATGATTTTGAATAGGTGTTTCATCACTCTCGATTGCTGATGACCACAAGCTTCGAGTTTGCTAGGATTATCCCATGCGCCGCTCCGCCGTGATAGACGTCCTTCGCCGCCACCAAACTGAACTCGGTGGTCTCGGTGTCGAACATCTTTTTTTGTTTGGGTCGGTTGCGCGCGATGCCGCCACCGACGACAGCGATCTTGACGTGGTAGTGGACGGTCCAAACGGAGAAGCTTTGGGGTTGTTTCGATTGGCCCGGGTGGCCGAGCGATTGGAGCAAATGCTTAGCCGGCCTGTGGATCTGATTTCAAGGCGCGGTCTGGAACACGTTTCCAGTTTCAAAAAACGAATTGCTGCCGACATGATCGAAGTCTTTTGAGATGAAGCGGCCAACTCCGGCTGATGCCGTCAGGCAGGCGCGAAAGAGAATCGCGAATATACTCAAGTGGACTTCAGCCGACACCGAGGCGTCGTACCTTGCCAACGAAGAGCGCCAGGCTGCAGTCGAACGAAATTTCATCGCAATTGGCGAGGCGATAAAAGACTTGGCGCGTGCCGTCGATTTGGCTGTTCTCGATCCAAGTGGACCGTGGCGTGAGCCGGCACGGTTCCGCGATTTTCTGGCTCATCAATAAGACGAAGGTATTTCGCATCCCGATGTGTGGCGAACAATCAAGGAAGAACTGCCGCTGCTTGAGGCAGCGCTCATGCGCGTGCAGCTCCTTGTTTGAAAGTCGCAACATTAGCGTCTGGTGAGGGACTTTTGCGTACCCCACTCACGCACGTCTTTATCTTCCTGATGGCGCGAAGTTTACGCGCCTGACTTCGCTGATCGCGCCTCTCTCTAACGCGCCTTCGACCAGTTCGTAGCCCATCAGCGCAAAGACGCGGCCGCGCAGGAAGATGGGTCTGGCGTTGCCGTACCAATCGGCGCATGAGGCCTGGCAATGATCGTCAACGAGGCCGTCTTCGTTGGCGCCGAGTTCGCCCAAGGGTTGGAACTGGCGTTGTGAGCGCGACAGGAAAATGATCGCCGATGAATTTTCGGCCAGTTGCCGGTGACCTGGGCGTCCGGCGCGGGCGACGGGCAGGCCCAGCAAGCCTGCGGTCTCATCGTCGCGGCGCGGGTCGGGCTTGAAGAAGAACGCATGGCTGCGGGTTTCGCCTTGCGAGGCGCCGGTCAGCGAATAGCGGTCGCCGAGTTGCGGGCGCCAGCCGTTGGTGAGTTCCACCGCTTGAAAATGCAAGTCGCGCGCATCGGCGCCGATTACGACCGCGTCGTTGCCCATCGCCTCGATCCGGTCGATGCCGTGCGAAAGTGAAAGTTGGGTGACGGCACTTCCGCGTACGGCGGCTGCGACAACCACCGAGCGCTGGTCTTGCGGGCGGCCCCAACTGTTGCCGGTGCCGTAGAGGACATAATTGCCGACGAAACGATTTTGGAAATGATAGCTGTCGGCGCCTGGCGAGGGCAGGGAGCGATAGAAGTTGCTCGACGCATCTTCGCTGCCGTCGCCGAAGCGGTTCAAGGGCAATTGCAGCAACTTGACGGCGCCGCGTGTGAACTCTGGCCGCCACATGGCATCGCCGCCGCTTTCGGCGCGAACCAGCACATTCAAGCGGCCCTCATTCCAGTCCTCGCGGAATGAAAACTGATCGACGGGCGCGCCGTGCACGCCAACGGCAGACGGTGCACCGCCGTCCAAGGGTAGACGGTACACCAGCCCCGCAGGTGCACCGTCACCGTCGCGCTGTAACCCCGTCACCCAAACATAGACCGCCTGAGACGAGACATAGAAGTTGCGGCTGCGCGGACCCAGAACACTGATGGCTTTGCAGCGTAACACGGGTGCTGCGAGGTCGCAATCGGTGACGGTGTGCAGGGCGCTGATGTCGGCGCGGGTTGGGTCATCCCAGTGGGGCGGCATGTAGATCTGGCGTCCGCTGACAATCGGTTGAAACGCCGCGCGGTCATTGTTGCCCTGCCAACGCCGGACGGCCGGCATCCAGTCGAATGAATCGGTAATCGCGTAGGGCAAATAGAGCGGTGAATAGACGATAAGCCGCTGGCCGATCAGACGCGAGGCATAGTTGCGTGAGGAATAGTAATCGTTGGAGCGCAGGTGATAGGCATCTTCGAATGAAAGCCTACCGCTGCCATCGATGCGGAAGCGATTGATCTCCGTGCCGCCGCGTGCATAGCTGTAGCCGATGACGATGACGCGGTTGCCCGCGATCAGCATTTCGTCATACCAATCGCCTTGCGGGGAAACGCCTGGCGGGAAGGCGTTAATGGACGAGATGGGTTCCAGCGATCCCTGAGCTGTCGAGACTGTAAACAAACGCCCACGCCGCAAGATTACCAGCGTGTCGCCATAGGTTTTGACGATGCCGCCTTCGTCCACGCCGGCTTCCTGGGTGTTGGTGATGCTTTCGCTGGCGCTGGACGCTGCAGCATCGGCGGGTGCGGCCATTGCTGGGGGCGGCGATGGTGGCGGCGCGCCGTCTGATTCGTAGGCGCGCTTTTTTTGGGGCGGGCGGGCGCGTTTGACAAAGTCGCGAAATTCCTGGTCCGAACGGAAGGGCACGAGGGTTTTGTGGGGAGCATTGCGCGCTTGCGCGGCGGTTTCGGCCACGGACTGGCTCGTCAAGGCCGCCATGCATGCAAGCGCTGTGGCGCACACAGTTGCCAACGCGCCGTTCCGTCTGGAGACATTTGTCATGATAAGCCACCCTCTTAGATTGCTGCGTTGCCCAATAAAGTCCGAGGCTGGTGGCTTTTTTGTGGCGCGGTTCTCGCGTGGCGAGACCGTTAGTTTTTGTTCAGCGATTTAAGTGCCGCGTGCGTGCCTTGCTTTAGCAAGGCGTCGAAATAGGCGATGGTACGTTCCAGGCCTTGTTTCAGGGGCACTTTGGGCTCCCAGTTCAGCTTTTCCCTTGCGAACGAGATGTCGGGGCAGCGTTGGGTGGGGTCGTCGGCGGGAAGGTCTTTGTAGATGAGTTTTGACTTTGCGCCGGTCAGTTCGATGACGAGTTTTGCCAATTCGATGATGGTGAATTCGACAGGGTTACCAAGGTTCATGGGGCCGGTGACGTCGTCAGGCGTGTCCATCAGGCGGACGAAACCTTCGATAAGGTCGTCGACATAGCAGAATGAGCGGGTTTGCGTGCCTGCGCCAAAAATGGTGATGGACTCGCCGCGCAGGGCCTGGACGATGAAGTTCGAAACCACGCGCCCGTCATTGGGGTGCATGCGCGGACCGTAGGTGTTGAAGATGCGGGCCACTTTGATGCGCAGTTTGTGCTGGCGGTGATAGTCGAAGAACAGGGTTTCGGCGCAGCGTTTGCCTTCGTCGTAGCAGGCGCGCAGGCCGATGGGGTTGACGTTGCCCCAGTAGCTTTCGGTTTGCGGATGAACAGAAGGATCGCCATAGACTTCCGAGGTTGAAGCCTGGAACACTTTGGCTTTGATGCGTTTGGCGAGGCCCAGCACGTTGATTGCGCCATGTACGGAGGTTTTCGTTGTTTGCACGGGATCGAACTGGTAGTGCACTGGCGAGGCCGGGCAGGCGAGGTTGTAGATCTCGTCGACTTCCAGATAGAGCGGAAACGTGATGTCGTGACGCATGACTTCGAAATAGGGATTGGCGAGCAGGTGGACGATGTTGTCCCG
>JANOFD010000327.1:0-3711 GCA_031413455.1 Rhodobiaceae bacterium | reverse complement strand
AGCCGGCGTCGACGTAGTGGATTTCGCCGGTGACGCTCGCCGACAGGTCGCTCAAGAAATAGAGAGCGGCGCCGCCGACATGGGGGAGTTCGACCGCTTTCTTCAGGGGCGAATGTTGCTTGTACCAGTTGTAAACGAGCCTTGCGCCGCCGACGCCGGAACCCGCCAGCGTTCGCATGGGGCCGGGCGAGATCGCGTTGACGCGGATGCCGTCGCGGCCCAGATCGGCCGCCAGATAGCGCACAGAGGCTTCCAGGGCGGCTTTGGCGACACCCATGACGTTGTAGCTGGGCATGACGCGCATGGAGCCTGCATAGGTCAGTGTGATCATGGCGCCGCCCTGTTTCATCAGGGGCGCGGCTCGGCGTGCAATGTCGGTGAAGGAATAGCAGGAGATTTCCATCGAACGACGGAAGTTGGCGCGGGTCGTGTCGACATAGCGGCCCTTCAACTCATTGCGATCGGAAAAGGCGATGGCGTGGACGACGAAGTCGAGGCTGCCCCACTGCCGCTCGAGCTCCCCGAAAACGGATTCGAGCGATTGATCGTTCTCGACGTCGGCTTCCAGAACAATCTTGGCACCTACAGTTTCAACGAGCGGCTTCACGCGCTTGCCGAAGGCATCGCCCTGGTAGGTAAAGGCCAATTCGGCACCATGCTGATGCAGCGTTTGAGCTATGCCCCAAGCGATAGAATGATCATTGGCAACGCCCATAATGAGGCCGCGTTTGCCAGCCATAAGTTTCGTAGGTGCCGACATGTATTACTGGTGCCGTTGAAAGACGAGGGCGGCGTTGGTGCCGCCGAAACCGAATGAATTGGACATCACGGTATTGAGTTTTGCGTTGTCGATGCGCTTGCGGACGATGTTGGCATCGGCGATTTCGGGATCGATCTCCTCGATGTTGGCGCTTTCGCAAATGAAATTGTTCTGCAGCATCAGGAGCGAATAGATGGCCTCGTGGACGCCGGCCGCTCCCTGGCTGTGACCTGTCAGGGATTTGGTGGCGCTGACCGGGGGCATGTTCTGGCCGAACACTTCGCGGATGGCTTTGATTTCCGGAATGTCGCCGACAGGCGTCGAGGTTGCATGCGGGTTGATGTAGTCGATGGGCGCGCGTGCGGTCTCCAGCGCCATGCGCATACATCTGATGGCGCCTTCGCCCGAGGGGGCGACCATGTCAGCCCCGTCTGCTGTGGCGCCATAGCCTGTGACTTCGGCGTAGATTTTAGCCCCGCGTGCTTTTGCATGCGCTAGTTCTTCGAGTATCAGAATTCCGCCGCCGCCTGAAATGATGAAACCGTCGCGGTTTTTGTCATAGGCGCGGCTGGCCTTCTGAGGGGTGTCATTGTGGCGTGAAGACATGGCGCCCATGGCGTCGAACAGCACCGACAAGGTCCAGTCAAGTTCTTCGCCGCCACCGGCAAACATAACATCCTGCTTGCCCCATTGGATCATTTCATAGGCGTTGCCGATGCAGTTGGCCGATGTCGAGCACGCCGAACTGATTGAGTAATTCACGCCCTTGGTTTTGAACCAGGTCGAAAGGTTGGCCGAGCACGTCGACGACATGGCTTTGGGAACTGCAAAGGGGCCGACTTTTTTTGGGCCTTTGGTGACTTCTGAACGCGCTGTGTCGGCGGCCAGAACGATGGCCCTTGTTGATGGGCCGCCTGAGCCCACAATCAATCCGGTACGCTCGTTCGAGACGTCGTTTGGTTCCAAGCCGGCGTCTGCGATTGCCTGGTTCATTGCCAGCCAGGTATAGGCTGCACCGTCACCCATGAAGCGACGGGCGCGGCGATCAACCGTGGCGTCGAGATCAACCTTGAGGTTTCCGTGGATCTGGCTGCGAAAGCCCATGCGCTTGTAGTCTTCGGCCGCCGTAATTCCGGAGCGAGCGTCGCGCAAAGATGCGACCACTTCCTGGGTGTTGTTGCCGATGGAGCAGACAATGCCCATTCCAGTTACAACGACACGCCTCATTTGATTTATCCTTCAGATGTGTGGCAGCGGCAGTGGCCGTGCGGTGCTCGGAAATTTAGGCAGGTTCTGGTGTTGCGCCATCGATAAAAAGGCCTACGCGCAAATCTTTTGCCTCGAATACGGGTTTGCCATCGACCTTAACGATGCCGTCGGCAATACCCAAAACCAATCTGCGCATGATTACGCGCTTAAAATCGATGGTATAGGTCACCAACTTGGCATCGGGTAAGACCATGCCGGCAAATTTCACTTCTCCGACGCCAATCGCGCGGCCTTTGCCTTTTCCGCCCAGCCAGCCCAAATAGAATCCAACCATTTGCCAAAGCGCATCAAGCCCCAGACAGCCCGGCATGACGGGATCGGATTCGAAATGACACTTGAAGAACCAATGGTCGGGCGAAATGTCGAATTCAGCGACGATTTGGCCTTTGTCGTTGGCGCCGCCTTTTTCAGTGATATGCGTGATGCGATCAAACATGAGCATTGGCGGCAAGGGCAGCCTTGGGTTGCCTGGGCCAAACATTCGGCCATGGGCACAATCCAGCAGCGCGTTCCGGTCAAAACTGCTGAAATGTTTCACCGAGTTTGCCGAATTTTCAGCATTTTGCTTGCTCGCTTCCGTGTCCGCACTTGACATTGCGTGTTAACCATCCGATTTCAACTGGGCTTTTATTGAGCTGCTCAAAAACGTTGAGTTTGGTGCCTGCGTGCATTGTCTGATTTTGGACTCTAGGCGTTGGCCTTGTGTTATTCAACCTCTGAGGAAACTTGAAGGCGTCTGACGGCATGCGTTCCACAGGTACTAAAACACCAGGATCCCAGAAGGCGGATTTTGCCGCAAAATTGCGCGTGGCGCAGTTGCGGCCGACCAAACAGCGCGTTGCGCTTGCCAAGCTGCTGTTTGCGGGACCGGTCCGGCATGTAACGGCTGAAAGGCTGCATGCCGAAGCCATGAATTCGGGCGTTCAGCTGTCTCTGGCCACGGTGTACAATTCGCTGCATCAATTTACGGCTGCCGGGTTGTTACGACAAGTGATTGTCGATGGTGAGAAAACGCACTTTGATACAAACACTGGCGAGCACCACCATTTCTATTTTGAGGATAGCGATCTTCTTACCGATATTCCGGGTTGCGATGTTCGAATAGAGGGGTTGCCCCGAGCACCGGCCGGTACAGAAATCGAGCGCGTGGAAGTTGTGGTCCGGCTCAAGTCACGCGGGTGATTTTAGAATCGTTCTAATCTATTGACATGCGGGCTGCGTGCGCGTATTTGGGCGTTAATAGTTCAAGATTTCCAATTTTTCGTAAGTATCAGGAGCAGCAATGTCAAAACTCGCCGGATCAAAAACACTCGACAATTTGAAAGCCGCATTTTCTGGTGAAAGCCAGGCCAATCGCCGCTATCTGTATTTCGCGGGCAAGGCGGACGTGGAGGGCTACAACGACGTGGCGGCGGTGTTCCGGTCCACGGCGGAGGGCGAAACCGGCCACGCGCACGGGCATCTCGATTACCTGAAGGATGTGGGTGATCCCGCCACAGGCCTGCCAATAGGGCCGACAGCGGACAATCTCAAGGCTGCGATTGCCGGTGAGACCCACGAGTACACTGACATGTACCCCGGCATGGCGAAGACTGCCCGGGATGAAGGCTTCCGTGAGGTCGCGGACTGGTTTGAGACGCTTGCGAAGGCCGAGCTGAATGAACCCTGGCCGGACGGTCCCA